>JBBSFA010000302.1:0-5044 GCA_038239185.1 Elainellales cyanobacterium
GAGCCTTTATCTTTTCAACTGCATAGGTTGCTTGATCTCTCATCGACATCCGGAGCAGGTTCTGGAGATGTAAGAAAACTCGACGATGGCGGGGCAGCTTCTTAAAATAGCTCAAGTGCTCATAGCGACAAAGGTTCCAGGTGTCTAGCAAAGCCAACAGCGCGATCGGCTGACCTTGCTGGTGCAACTGCTGTGCCATCTCAAACGCAATTAGCCCGCCCAAAGAGTAACCTGTCAGCAGATAAGGGCCTTCCGGTTGCAGGGTTTGAATTTCCTTGAGATAGTGGGCTGCCATTTCCTCGATCCGAGTCATATGAGGCTGCTGATCAAGCCTCTGAGTTTGCAGCCCATAAAAAGGCTGATCGGAACCTAGGTGCTGCACCAAGTCTCGGTAAAACAAAATATCGCCATGTAGTCCATGCACTGCAAACAGCGGAGGTTTAGACCCGTGAGGCTGAATTGGGACTAAAGAAGACCAGAGGAGCGGCGGCTTCTCTTGCTTTAGGAGAAGGGATTGCTGCTCTACGGTGGCGGCTTGAAAGAGAGTCGCCAAGGGCAAGCGCTCCCCAAATTTTTGCTCGATTTGAGTGAATAGCCGCACGGCAAGCAAGGAACTACCCCCTAGCTCAAAGAAACTGTCGTGAATTCCCACTTTCACACCCAGCAGGTCTTGCCAAATTAAGGTAAGCTGTCGCTCTAGCTCGGTTCTAGGCGCAACATAAGCAGTTCTTTGCTTGGGATCGAGGCGATCGAAGTCGATTTCTCCGGCATCTGTGATGGGCATTTCTGCAATTTGCAAGAAGTTACAGGCAGTCTGTGTCGCAAAGCGATCGCACAGCTTCAGCGCTTTGAGGTCGGCAGGAAGATCATCGCCGTCAGAACCAGTGAAATAGGCACAAATCTGAGTTGCCTGCGGTGGAGTGTCTAGCCGATGCTGGCGAACCTGTGGGTGATTGCCGTCCAACCCTACTAGAAGATGCACGGGATCAGAATGCAAACAGGCAAGGACAGAATTGAACCCCTGCTCTATGGACATGACCTCCCGACCCTGAGCATACCGAGACGATCGAGCCTCGTAGTCGCGACTAATCCCGACTCCTGCCCAAGTGCTTGAGCCAAAGCAGTAGCTCCGCCATTGAGGCTGGTAGCGCTGCTGGTAGTGCCAGAAGCTATCTAGGAAGGAATTTGCAGCCGCATAAGCCCCCACGCTCAGCGCGCCTTGGAAGCTCAAAACCGAGGAAAAACTGATGAAAACTGCGTCAGGCTGCTGCTTTAGGAGCTGGTGTAATCCCCAAGTGCCGAACACTTTGGGAGATAGCGTTGCGGCAAAACTGTCTTGAGTTTCTTCGATCAACAGTCGGTCTTTGCCAATCCCGGCTAGATGGATTACGCCATCTAGCTCACAGTTCCACTGCTGTTTGGCGCGATCGACGCTCTGCTGTAGAGCGGTGGAATCGCAGATGTCTACTGCCTCATACAGAACGGTTCCAAGCTGCTGAAGCGACTGGTAGGCGGTGAGCCGTCTATCTACACTTTCCTCTGGGCGATCGCCATCACTTTTCGGTAGGGGCGATCGCCCGACGAGCAGCAACCGAGCATCATAGCGTTTGAGCAAATAGTGGGCAATCTCTACGGCGATTTCGCCTAAGCCGCCGCTCAGCAAATACATACCGCCCGATTTGAAGGGGAGCGGCTGTTTGGGAGCTTGGGACAGATTCACCTTTTGCAGCCGAGGCACAAGTCGCTGCCCCTGCCGATAGGCGACCTCGCGCTGCCGTTGCAGAACTTGCATCTCTTGAAGCACAGCGGCAAGATCGGTTTGCACGTTTTCGGCAGTCAGATCAAGATGACGGCAATCGATCTCTGGCATCTCTTGCGGAATGGTTTTCACTAGACCCAAAAGCGGCGCTTTTTCGCAGGCAATGTCAGCTTGGGGCGAAGTCGCTTGGGCATGGCTGGAAATGACAAAAAGCTGGATGGGATGTTTGCCTTGACTCTTGTGCAATGCCTGAATCAGAAACAGAATGCTATACACGCCAAGCTGCTGTGCCTGCTGCAATGTCTCTAGCGTCACGGCTTGAGGATCGCTGTAAGTCCACAGATGCAGAATTTGGGCGATCGCCCCCGCTTCTGAAACAGCCTGAATCAACTGATGATAATGTTGAGGGTTTTGAGGATCGATTTGATAAGAATCAGCGCTTAGCTGGGCAAAATCTGTGCCTGCTGTCACCTGAATACAGGATTCACCTAACTCTGTGTAGCGACGATCGGCGCAGAGACTTTGACCTAACCCCAGTTGATCGAGAAACACGATCGACTGCCCGGAGCGAACTTGAGGCGATCGAGTGACTGCTTCTCGCTGCTGCCAAACTTTTTTGTAAAACCAACCTGGGATCGTATTGGTATTAGCAGTAAGAATATCAATTTCCTTTAACACAGAACCAAATTCACCTGCTTCTAACCGCTGCTTGAGCATCGATCGCTGAATCTTGCCGATCCCGGTTTTGGGAATTTCTGATCTCTCAACGGGAATCAGATAGGCGGGATTGACTTGAATTTTGCGAACAACGATTTCTCGAATGGCTTTGAGTAAGTCAGCTAAGTGAGTGCGATCGACAGGGTGAAAGAAAATGGCAAGCTGATCGGTTTCGCTCTCGATCGTTCGGATGGCGCAAGCCGCAGTATAGGAGCTTTCAACGCCTGAGATTTCCTCAACCACGGCTTCAATTTCATGGCTGTAGTGGTTCAGTCCGTTGATGATGATGATATCCTTCTGCCGTCCAGTCACGATTAACCGACCGTCACGAAGCAGTGCCAAATCTCCTGTTTTTAACCAACCCTCTTCTGTAAAAGCAGCTTGAGTCAGTTCTGGACTTTCATAGTATCCGCTGGCGATCATCGCTCCTTTGATTTGCAGCAGACCCGTTGTGCCTTCAGGAACCACCTGTCCCGCCTCATCCACAATGCGGATGCTTAAGCCCGCAACCGGAGCGCCCACTTCCACAAAGGCAGTCTCTAACGCCTTGTCTGAAGAGGATTGCAGCAAATAGCAGTGCGAAAACACAACAGCCGCGCCAGTTTCTGACATGCCCCAAGCAGAGTGCATCACCTCTGCTGACAGACCATAGGGCATAAGCAGGTCTAAAAAGCGCTTGGCAGTTTGAGGCACGATCGCCTCAGCGACTGACAGCAGAGATTTGAGGCAAGACAAATCCCACGATTGCCGCTGAAACGCTGCCGCCTGAGCATTCACCAATCCCAATGCAAAATTGGGTGCCCAAGCGTAAGTGACTCGATATTGATCAATCCAATCGAGCCATCTAAGTGGGTGTTCTAAAACCGTCTCGGAGGGTGCGTGGATTTGTTGACAGCCTACATAAATATCGCGAATGCAGCAGCGAACCAGACTGCCCACATGGTCTAAATGGAGCCAGTTTAAGGAAATATCCGATCGAGATACACCATTGATTTGCGCTGAGCTAGAGATATTGCACAAGATGTTTCGGTGGCTGAGCATCACGCCTTTGGGTCGCCCGGTGCTGCCAGAGGTGAAAATCAGAATGGCTAGATCATCAAGCTGTCCGGAATAGCCCTCTCGATCGGGTTCGTGGGAGCGGAGCATCTCGATCGATTGGACTTGGCTGTTGTATCCCAATTGATCGAATACTGACTGAATGGATCGTTCCAAGCTCTGACTCGATAAAATCACAGCTTGGTTAAGTAGTTCCCAGGTATGCCGTAGTTTTCTGACTGCACTATTTTCTAAGTCATAGATAGGGGCAATGGAGAGCGGGACAGGTACAAAACCGCCCAGCAGGCAGCCCCAAAAAGCCGGAATGAAATCGGAATTGCGATCGAGCTGGAAAATCACCTTGTCTTGAGGCTGTAGCCCCAATTTTTTTAGCCCGGTGAGAATCCGCTCCGCTTCTTCGAGCAAAGCTGCGTAGGACTGAAACACCTCGGAGCCGTCCGGTTGCAGATAGAGAATGCCCTTGTCTGCTGCCTCTAGAGCCGTGTAACGCAGCATTTCAGCTAAAGTCGCGAATTTTTCCGGCGGTAGCTCACTCCCTTCAGCCTGCGCTAATCGGGTCGGCTGAACCGTCGTCGAAGGCATTGTTGGGGCGATTGATGAATTTGCAGAGGATTTTACAGCCGTAGGGTTCCACTCCAGCAGCAAATCCGACAGGTGTAATGCAGGCAAGGGTTCGCTAAAGGCTTGCGGGACTACAGCGACACGATCGATTGCTGGAATTGACTGTAAGCTATCTTGCCAACGCTGGATTAAATCGGTGTCGATCGCCGTTAAAGCAACCAAGGTTTGCTCATCGATTCGTCCCTGCTGCGTTAGGGGCAAAGCTGCGACTGGAATATAAATGCTGGGCTGCTGTGCAGGAGGCAGCAATTCTTGCAGGTAAGCTGGGAGAAGATCGATCGAAACTGGCTCTGTTGAGACAAAATAAGCTACTAACTCCGGTTTTGAGGGTTCCGCTTCTCGGATCAAGACAACACAGTCGTTAATTAGTGGATGAGTTAGAAGACCTGCTTCCACAGCTTGGGTGATTGAAATATCCATATTAATCAACTTTATGTATTTAAAAGCCTACATAATGCTATTCTCAAATGTCAAACTGAGGCAATAGCGCTAAGTTGTAGAACATCACCCTTTTCTAGCAGCTCAATCGCCGCGAGTATAGCTCAACGCAGAGCCTATGTCTTGCCTAGAATTCTCCGAACGGCTTCGATGACATCTTCCACATCCTCGTCTGTGAGTTTGGCAGATAGCGGCAGGCTCACCGTTTGCCGCCCCACCTTCATGGCGTTTGGGTAATCCTCCGATCGCCAGTTCAATACCTCTTGGTAGTAAGGATGCTCAGGCAGACTGAGATAGTGAACCCCTACACCAATCTGTTGAGCCGTCATTGCATCTAAAAAGGCATCACGGCTAATGCCTGCTTCCGCTTCAACAATCTGGATAGTATAGAGGTGATAAGCATGGCGAGTATTAAGTTCTGGTTCGGCAGGCAAAAGAATCGGCAGATCTGCA
>JBBSFA010000303.1:0-5021 GCA_038239185.1 Elainellales cyanobacterium
CGCAGTTCCACGAGCGATTGTGGCTTTCGCCGTCGCGGCTATCTTCGCCGTTTGCCTCATTGTGCTTTTCGTTATAGCTGACTAAATCGCACAGCGTGAAGCCATCGTGTGCGATCACAAAATTAATGCTGGCGCTGGGGTTGCGCCCGTTGCTCTGATACAGGTCAGAACTGCCCGTAAACCGATAGGCAAACTCAGCCAGCAGGCTCTCCTCACCGCGCCAAAAGTCCCGCACCGTATCGCGGTATTTGCCATTCCACTCCGACCACAGCAGCGGAAATTCGCCCACCTGATAGCCGCCCTCGCCCACATCCCAAGGCTCTGCAATCAGTTTCACATCTGCCAAAACGGGGTCTTGGTGGATGATGTCGAAAAAGGCAGCGAGGCGATCGACCGCATACAGTTCCCGAGCCAGAGCCGAAGCCAAGTCAAACCGGAAGCCATCCACATGCATCTCCAGCACCCAGTAGCGGAGGCTGTCCATAATCAGCTTCAAGACCTGCGGATGACGCACGTTGAGCGAATTACCGCAGCCCGTAAAGTCCATGTAATAGCGCGAATCACCCTCTACCAATCGGTAGTAAGAGGCATTGTCAATGCCGCGCAGCGACAGTGTTGGACCCAAGTGATTGCCTTCGCCCGTGTGGTTATACACCACATCTAGAATCACCTCAATCCCCGCTTGATGCAGCGCTTTCACCATCTGCTTAAACTCAGTCACCTGCTCCCCAGTCCCGCCGCCTGCGCTGTAGCCCGCATAGGGTGCGAAGTAGTTGATCGAGTCGTAGCCCCAATAGTTGCGGAGTCCTTTGTCCTGAAGATGTCCTGGAAAAGCCAGGAAATGATGCACAGGCATCAGCTCAACCGCTGTCACCCCCAGCGATTGCAGGTGCGAAATCGCGGCAGGATGCGCCAGTCCGGCATAGGTGCCGCGCAGCTCTGAAGGAATGTCTGGATGAAGCTGCGTAAAGCCTTTAACGTGCAGCTCATAGATGATCGACTCATGGCGCGGCGTTTGCAGCAGCATATCCTCTTCCCAGTCGAACAGATCATCAATCACGATCGCCTTGGGCACAGAGTCGGTGTCATCCTGCTCGTCGTAAGTTAAATCTGCGTCGGCATGATCGAGCTGATAGCCGAAGATTGCAGGGCTGTGCAAAATATCCCCGTCGATCGCCTTGGCATAGGGATCGATCAGCAGCTTGTGCGGGTTAAATCGATGCCCCTCATGCGGAGCATACGCGCCATGCACCCGAAACCCATAACGCTGACCGGGTCCGATCGAGGGCACATATCCATGCCAAACAAAATTGCTCATTTCCGGCAGAGGCAACCGCGTCTCGCGTCCCTTTTTGTCAAACAAACACAGCTCAACACCCGTCGCATGTTCCGAGAACAGGGCGAAGTTGGTTCCCTTGCCGTCCCAAGTGGCTCCTAGCGGGTAGGGTTTACCGGGCCAGAGTGATAGGTACATAGACTCCGTGTTTAAGATTGAACAGTGCGATCGCCCTTCTGTGCGCCGCGAGAAAGACTGTTTACAATAATAAACAATCCTAATAATTGTGCAATCTTTTTCTTATAGGAAGGCGGGCAAAATCCAGCTTTAGCCTTCCAGTTCCTCGATCGACAAAGCCGTCAGGCTAGGCGGAATCACCGTCCGCACGACGGATACCTTATCGCTCTCGCGCTGGTTAGTCATGTCAATCGCGATCGCCTCAAACTGCACTTCCAGACAGCCGAACGGAACCATAATGGATGATTTCACGACCAGATTGCCGAAGCCATCGGGGGTAAAGTCCATCAGCCAGTGTGGACCATCCAGCAGGGCACGGGACTGGCGATCGTGCATCCACAGTTTGGCGTAAATCCGAGCATAGGAGCCAGGTAGCCGCACCGTGACCGGAATCGTTTGTCCTGCCGCCAGTTCGCCATCGGGGACTTCGAGCTGCGGCACGGCGATCGGTTCGGCGGTGATGGCGGCAAGCGCTTGAATCCGGCTGAGTTCTTCCGAATTTGGGCTGCGGTAGGGTAGTGGTGTTTCCACGACAAATTCTTGGGCGGTCAGCTCGGCATCCCAATCCGGCGATCGGCTGGACTGCCGCTCAACCACCATCAACTCGCCCGTTGATGCGCCCGTTGATGCGCCCGTTGATGCGCCTGACATCGGCTCCTGATCCCCGATCCATTCAGCCAGCTCCACATCACCCGCCAGCGATTGCAGCTTAGACAAAAATCGCTCTTGCAGATTGAGGGAGCGAAAGGCAACATCTTCGGCTTTGTTAGAAGGCGGCTCGTCGGAATCAGCTTTTTGCTGCCAATAGGGCAGGTGATCGCCTGAGTTTTGCCAGTCGATCGCCGGATCGGCAGTATCGTGAATTAGCTCTAGCTGCGGCTGTAAATCGATCGGCAGGTCAGACCATTCGGAGGCTGGGGGAGCTTCTGCGGTAGGTTGCCCAGATAGCTCTGCCATAGGTTGCACGGGTTCCGGTTGCACGGGTTCCTGTGCTAAAACAGTCTGTTCGTTTGGCTCTGTGTGACTGCCTGACTGATCCTCGGCTTTATCCGCTGCCTTGCTGTCCGGCAATTCCACCTTTGCAAACGCTGGAAGATCGAGCGATCGCGGAGATTTATCAGGATCGGCAGGATGAAGTTGGGGCGGCAAAGGCTGCTGCACGGCAGGACGAAACTGCACAGCGGGGATAATCGGGGGGCGCAGATTCAGAAATGCCTGGGTTTCATCGCTTGGGGTGGAAGGTGGCGGTGCTTCCACCCGCTCTGAGTCATTGGCGATCGCGTTGAGCAACTCTAGCAAATCGGTGGTGACGCTGAAGCTTTGAGTCGCTAGGACGGGCGGCAAGGTGTCCTCTGGATGTTCGCTAGGTTGCCCACCAGATTGCTCGCCAGATTGCCCATAGAGCGCCAACTCTCCCAAAATCAGATGCGTCTCACAGTTGGCAGGGAGCGCCAAGGTCAGAGAAATAGGGAACGGCAGCGATTGATGCAGCACAGGCTGGGTTTCATCTACCAGCATTTGAGAGGTTTGAGGATTGAACAGTCGGACTCGAAGTTTGCCTGTGAGCGTTGCTGGAGCTTGCTCAGTTGCCGACTCGATCGCTCCGGTAAGCACTAAAGGCTGTCCGCTCTGAACAATGTAATTGGATTCTTTGAGCTGAAGGCGGAGCGAATGGGGGCTGGGATCGGCTGCTAACGAGCTATCCGCTGAGTATGTGATCTCCAGGGTTTCCCCTAGCGCGGCGGCAGTTGGGCGGGCGGCAGCAGTGAGATAAATCGGGGTGGCGATCGCCGCTTCAGGGCTGTCTTTGTAAGGGCTGTCTTCGTAAGGGCTGTCTTTGTAAGGGCTGTCTTCGTAATAGTCAGCACTATGGCTGGCGCGATCGATTTCTGCCGCCGGAGGACTAGATAACGGTTCGGCAGGGCTAAGGCTCGCATGGGGTAAGGCTTGACCTTCGGGCTGGACTTGATTTTCCCTGACAGAATCATCTTGCTCCTCTTGCCAGTCTTCTTCCCAGTCGGGCTGGTCGAGTTCGATCGGTTGGACATCGAGCTGAATGGCGTGTTTCCAGCCATTTCCCATCATGTCTGTCATCAAATCGCCCGTGCAGCGCAGTTCCCAGGTTCCGGGCGACAGGCGCGTGTAGGGCATAATCACCAGCAATCCATCGGCGTTGATGCGGCTGGCGCGCTTCTGAATCCGGCGGATAGGCGGCGTTTCGGTCGTGGCGTTGTGGGTGACGCGAATCTCAACGCCCGTGTTGCTGTGGCTAGAGCGTGCCACAATCCGATACCGACCTTCTAGAATCTCCACAGTGGAAGACTCTAGCGGTAGCCAAGAGCGATCGCCTTCTTTCTGAATCAGAAATTCCCAAAACGCCATCATCAACCTCGGTGACTCAGGATCATAATAATGAAGGATTTAGGAGCGGTGTTGTAACCTGCTTCTAGCGCGATGCCTATCTTACAAACGCCCTTACGGTAGATGCAAAGGATCGATCGAATCGTTATAAAATGCACACTTTATCATACAGAATCGCCCACAAGATATAGGCACTTCCCGATCGCTTAGCCTGTAATTTTTGATTAGCCTACCAGAATTGCAACCTGCCCGTCACGAATATTTGCGATCGCTCTCGATCAGGCGCTCCAGAATCACCTGAAAGTCAGCCACGATCGCCGCTCGGTTCAGGTCTTGCAAAATCGGCACATGCACAAACAAGCATTGAAGGCTAGACGGATGCTCAGAATTCAGCATCGCATAATAGAGACTGTTGCAGACAAATCGACCTGCATCCTGACTAATCTCAGTTGCAGCTAAGTCGGCAGTCAGGCAACCTAGATCGATCGAGGTGTGAAGCTGTCGATCGCCCAAGCTTGCCGTTGCCTCCAAACTGAGCCTTGAGCGAGTTTCTGCCATGCCGCACAGCACCAAAATTTGCGGTTGCACCTGCTGGAGTTTGGCGATCGTCAGGCTGCGGGCAACAGGCAGATTGACGGGCAGTCCTCGCAGGAAAGAAACCGACGAGGAGGCGATCGGCTGGATGGCTTGGAGCAGATCGTCGGCTGAATTAGAGAGCTGTTGAGCTTTCCAGGGGGCAAAGGCGGTGAGTAGAAGTTGAGTCATTTTAAGCTGAGTAGGTAGCGGGATTATTCCAATATAAAAATATGCAAGTTCCCAGCGCTTCCTGGCATGGCTCTCTTCAGCTAGAATTTGACCATCGATCGCCCAAAACCCTGCTGAGCCATAGCCAAGTTCAAGCGCCGCTGAAGGTACAGCGATCGTTTTATCCAGAGGGTGAGGCGGTTTGCCATACGGTAATGCTGCATACCGCAGGCGGGATTGTGGGCGGCGATCGTCTCTCTCTGGACATTGTGCTGCATCCGCAGGCTCAAGTGCTGCTGACAACGGCTGCGGCCGCTAAGGTTTATCGCAGCGGGGGAGAAATCGCGCGGCAAGCAACTCACCTGCACGTAGCCGCAGGCGCTTGTCTGGAATGGTTGCCGCA
>JBBSFA010000304.1:0-5017 GCA_038239185.1 Elainellales cyanobacterium
AAGCCAGCTATGAAATCTTTGATGCTGCGATGCACATCGAAGCAGTCCGGCGGCTTCAGCTTGAAACGGATTTGCGACGGGCGATCGATCGGCATGAGCTAGAGGTGTACTATCAGCCCATGGTGGACATTGCGACCCAGAAAATCGTTGGCTTTGAGGCGCTAATGCGCTGGAATCATCCGACTTTGGGGCGGGTTTCTCCCGCAGACTTTATTCCGATCGCCGAAGAAAGCGGTCTGATTGTGAAGCTGGGCTGGTGGGCATTGCGGCAAGCCTGTCAGCAGATGCAGTCCTGGCAGCAGGAGTTTAGCGACTGTCAGGCGATGGTGATGAGCGTCAATCTCTCTTGCCGCCAGTTCTTTCAAGCAGACTTGATTGAGCAAATCGAACGCACGCTAATCGATACTAAACTCTCGCCCCAAAATCTGAAGCTGGAAATCACCGAGAGCCTATTCATCAGCCATACTGAAGCCACTCGCTTTAAGCTGCGCCGCCTCCGCAGTCGGGGGATTCAGCTCAGCATTGACGACTTTGGCACAGGCTATTCTTCGCTCAGCTATCTCTATCGCTTCCCGATCAATACGCTGAAGATCGATCGCTCCTTCATCTGCCGCTTGGGGATTAACGGCGAAAATGCCGAAATCGTGGAGGCAATTACGGTACTTGCCCACAAGCTAGGCATGGATGTTGTGGCAGAAGGGGTCGAAACGCTAGAGCAACTAGAGAAATTGCGGGCGATCGGCTGTGAACAAGCCCAAGGCTATTTGTTTTCTCCGCCCGTTCCGGCAGAGAAGGTGACAGAATTGTTCCATACAGAATGGTTCAACATTGAACAAAGCCATCAAGTTCTTTAAATCCCTAGGATGGGACAGGAATGGGGCGCGTTGCTTTTTCCAAGCAGTTTCGACGATTAGTTGAGACTAAGAATCTTGCCATCTTTGAAGCTTGCGCGATCGGTCTTGTATCGGGATTAGCCGCAGTCTTTTTAAAGCAAAGCATCGGCTGGATTGGCACCTGGCGAGTGTTGGCTTCTTATGCCCTGCCTGCCTGGTTTATTTTGCCTGCGATCGGGCTGGTAGGCGGCTGTTTTTCCGGCTGGCTGATTGAGCGATATGCTCCAGAAGCGGCTGGGAGCGGCATTCCCCAGGTGAAGGCAGTCTTGGCGAATGTGGGGATCGCGCTAGATTTGCGGGTGGCGATCGTCAAAATCCTGAGTGTGATCGCAGCTTTAGGAGCCGGACTGAATTTGGGACGGCAAGGTCCCACGGTACAGGTTGGGGCGGCACTAGCAGCGCAACTGAGCCACTGGATTCCCACTTCTCCTGAATGTCGTCGTCAGTTGATTGCCGCTGGAGCTGCGGCCGGATTGGCGGCCGGATTTAATGCGCCGATCGCGGGCGTTTTATTTGTCGTAGAAGAGTTTTTGCAAGACTTCTCTGGGCTGACTTTGGGGACGGCGATCCTGGCATCGTTTGTGGGAGCGGTGGTTTCTCGCCTGCTGGGCGGACAGGGACTCAGCCTGAATAATGCGATCGTCGATCAGGTCACGGTTTCGCTGCAAGATGTGCCGTTTCTGCTGATCTTAGGGCTGTTAGCGGGCTTGTTGGGCGCTTTATTTAGCCGAGGAATTTTTGTCAGTTTGAGCTTTTATCGCCGCGTGATGCGGCTGGGGCTGCCCTGGAAAATTGGCTTAGCGGGGCTGGTGTCGGGGCTGATTATCATGCTGTTGCCAGAGGAATTTCGTGACAGCTCAGAACTCCAGATCACCCTCAGCACGGGCAATACGCCGTGGCAGATGACCCTGCTGATCTTTGTCGTCAAGTTTGGACTGGCTTTGATTGCCTATGGAGCCGGAACTCCAGGCGGTTTGTTCGCCCCGTCGCTGCTGCTGGGTGCAGCGTTAGGCGATTTGGTGGGCATCTCAGCCCATATGCTGGAAGATTGGGTAGGAATGCCGCTGGGCGTGCCAGTTGGGATTAGTCCGACGACGACCTACGCGCTGGCTGGCATGGGCGCATTTTTCAGCGCTGTCACGCGAGGTCCAATCACGGCGATCGTGATTGTTTTTGAAATTCGGGGTGATTTCAATTTAGTGCTGCCGCTGATGATTGGCTCGGTGATTGCCTATTTGGTTAGCGATCGGATTGCCAGCGGCTCGATCTACACTCGCCTACTTGCCTGGAACGGCGTTCATCTTGAGAAAGATGTCACGAACGAGACTTGGATTGGGCTTACTGCCGCCGATCTGATGCAGCGGCGGGTGGAAACCCTCTCCAGCCAAATGAAGCTGAGCGAAGCCGTCCAGGCATTCTCGCGATCGCACCATCGCGGCTTTCCGGTCGTGGACGGCGGCAAACTGGTCGGCATCATCACCCAAAGCGATTTGGCAGATACGTCTCGTCGCCCGATCGATCCGAATGCAGTTTTGGCAGATCTGATGACCCCGCAGCCCGTTACAGTCAGTCCGATCGATCCGTTGACGCAGGTGCTGTATTTGCTCAACCGCTTCAAAGTCAGCCGCTTGCCTGTGACAGAAGGGCACAAGCTAGTGGGCATTATTACCCGCGCCGACATTATTCGCGCCGAAGCCGACCAGTTGATTGGCGAATCGCGGCAGTTTGGGTCGCAGCCAGAGCCGTCTTACGTGGTCTACCAAACCCGATCGCCTGCCACGGGCAAAGGTCGGCTCTTAGTGCCGCTGAGCAATCCTGAAACCGCGCCCGCCTTGATCAAGCTTGCCGCCGCGATCGCCCAACAGCAGGACTATGAGCTGGAGTGCCTGCATGTGATTGTGATTTCCCGCAGCCAAGCCCCCGCTGAAGCTGACGTTCGCACCACGGCGGGTCGTCGTCTGCTGCGTCAGGCTGAGGCGATTGGACGCACCTGGGATCTCAAAATTCATACGCAAATTCGGGTCGCCCATGACCCTGCCCAAGCCATGCTGGAAACGATTCACGAGCGGTATATCGATCGAATCCTGATGGGCTGGGAAGGCAAAACTACTACGCCGGGACGGGTTTTCGGCAGCGCGGTAGATACGATCATTCGCCAAGCCGCCTGTGAACTGGTGCTAGTCAAGCTGGTCGAACATCCTACGTTTAACCACTGGCTGCTGCCGATCGCAGGAGGTCCTAATGCCCAAGCCGCCTTGCGCCTGTTGCCTGCCCTAACGACATTAGGTAAATCGCCAGATGTCCGCATCTGTCAGGTGTTTAACCACGAGCCATCGGTGCAAGATATATCGGCATTGCGGCAAATCCAGCAGGCTTTAATGCCACTGCTCAATTGCCCCACATTGTCCCGACCGATCGCCGGAGACTCGATCCCCGAAGCGATTATCCGTCTTGCCTGGAGAGAGCACTGCGATGTGATCATGCTAGGCGCAAGTCGGGAAAGCCTGCTGAACCAGGTGCTACACGGCAACGTTCCAGCGGCGATCGCCCGTCACAGCAAACGCACGGTGATTTTGGTGCGGGGAGCGATCGCGGACGCGGCTGAGTAGATTGCGATGCTGAGTAGATTGCGATGCTGAGTAGATTGTGATGCTAAGTAGATTGCGACCCGATCGATTGCAAAACGTTAACACTTGATTGTGGCTCTTGGCGATTGGGAACACTAGAGCCATCCTTTTAGCTTTACTGTGATCCATGCTCAGTCAACTTAGACAGCTCAGCCTGGAAGCCGAAGGTCGCTATGCCAACGATACCGAGCTTCAATTCATGTCCGATTACGTGCAGTCGTTCAATCTGCGGCTGCAAACCTACCAAAAGCTACAAGAGCTGGAAACAACGATCTTGCAGCAGGCTTACGCCAAATTGCGATCGATCGATCCGAGTTTTTTCACCCGTGGGCAAGAAGATTTAAGTCCCAAATGGAAGCGCGACACGCTGTTTACAATTCGATACACGGCTGCTACCGTTTTGATGAACGATCCAGACACCATGCGATCGCGCCTGCTGCTGTGGCTGGAAACAATCACGCGAGCCTTGGGCGTAGAACGAAACTGTAGTGCCACCTATCAGGTCATGCAAGATCTGATCAAGCATCACCTCACGCCGCCTCAAGCCAGTCTGGTTTGTCCCATTCTGGAGATGACCCGGCAAGTGCTAGGTGCAGTGTCTCAAGCAAAATAGCGTGATCCTTCAGCGTTAGATTGCGCGATCGATCGGGAACATTGGAATCATTCATCTAGAAACCAGAATTTCTGCCAATCTTAGTTTTTCATTAATCTCTATTTTGTTCTAAATCTATTTCTTTAACAGTTATCTCCAATCCTCTCTAATCCTACGTTTTTCCTATGGTCAACCTGATTACCACCCACAACCCAGTCAAGCAAAAACATCCTAAAAAACATAACCACTATGGCTTTCAAGACTTCTTCATTTTTGATCCCGACAAAGGAACGATCGTGGACTGGAATGAGGGTCGCAATGCGCTGATCACTGAGGAT
Source organism: Elainellales cyanobacterium (assembly GCA_038239185.1). GTDB lineage: Bacteria > Cyanobacteriota > Cyanobacteriia > Elainellales > Elainellaceae > FACHB-886. Next base: position 4,451 of record JBBSFA010000304.1, read on the forward strand.
TTCATCATTGGTTTAGTCGAAGGGCTACAGGAAGAAGTGGGGGATGCGGCAGCGGCGACGATGTATACGATCGGCTGCGAGTGGGGACAAAAGGATGCCTTCTTCTTTGAGAAATGGTTTCAGCAAGAATTCGATCGCAACATTCGTCAAATCAACCTGATGTTTCTGCTAGAAACCTGGTGGTGGCCTTTCACCTCACAGGGTTGGGGGCGTTGGGAAGTCGATATGAGCGATCGCAAGCAAGGGTTCATGTTTGTCAATATTTTTGACTCAGCCGTAGCCCGAACCCTGGGCGATGTCGGCAAACCAGTGTGTTTCCTGTATGCGGGGCTGTTCGCGGGGTTCTTCACGGAGCTGGTGAAAAAGCAGTTGAGCTGTATTGAGATCCAGTGTTACTCCATGGGTGAAACGTACTGCAAGTTTTTGATAGGTGGGCAAGAGCGGATTGATGCAGCCGCGTTTTGGCTGAACGAAGGCGCAACCACTCGCGACATTGAGAAACGCCTGAGAACTGGGGAGATGCTGCGATGACTGCTGTGATGCTCAATGGTAATTTGAACGGTGGTA
>JBBSFA010000305.1:0-5009 GCA_038239185.1 Elainellales cyanobacterium
CAGTTCGTCAAAATCGAAAGCATCTAGCTCCTCTAGTCCTTCGTGCTTGCGCTTGGCGTTGTAGGCAACTCGCAGGAACTCAATATTGCTGACACCGGGAATTTCTAGGGGATATTGGAATGCCAAGAAAACGCCCGATCGCGCCCGTTCTTCTGGATCGAGTTCCAATAGGTTTTCGCCCTGGAAGGTGACTTTGCCGCCTGTAACTTCGTAAGCGGGGTGACCTGCCAGCACTTTGGAGAAGGTGCTTTTGCCTGAGCCGTTGGGACCCATGATTGCGTGGATCTCGCCTGCTTTGACCTCTAGGCTGATGCCTTTGAGAATGGGGGTTTCGTTGACGTTAGCAGTGAGCTGATCGACCGTTAGAATAGTTTTGCTATTTTCAATAATCATGTGGATACTTGCCTAACTGGGGGGGCGATCGGAGATTTTGGGGGGATGCCGAAGGTCAGGGCGTGGCATTCGGGCGATCGTTCGTTGGTGATTGCAGGTGTTTTCTGCCGAATGCCACGCCCCTACAGGGGGATAATCAGGTTTTCAGATATTTATCCGACGCTGCCTTCTAACTTGAGGCTGAGTAGGCGATCGGCTTCTACGGCAAATTCCATCGGCAGTTGGTTGAATACGTCCTTGCAGAAGCCACTGATCATCATCGAGATTGCATCTTCGGTGGAGATGCCGCGCTGTGCAAAGTAGAACAGTTGGTCTTCGCCGATTTTGGACGTTGAAGCTTCGTGTTCGACTTTGGCGGTGTTGTTTTGCACCTGGATGTACGGGAAGGTGTTGGCTCCGGCGCGATCGCCAATCAGCATCGAGTCGCACTGGGAATAGTTGCGCGCTCCGTCTGCTTTGGGACTAATTTTCACCAGTCCGCGATAGCTATTCTCGGAGTTGCCTGCCGAGATGCCCTTGGAAATAATCGTGCTGCGGGTATTTTTGCCGACATGCACCATCTTCGTGCCTGTGTCAGCCTGCTGGCGGTTGTTGGTCAACGCCACGGAGTAGAATTCGCCAACTGAGTTGTCGCCAACTAGCACGCAGCTAGGATACTTCCAGGTGATCGCAGAGCCAGTTTCCACCTGCGTCCAGGAAATTTTGGAGTTGACCCCCTGACATAGACCGCGCTTGGTGACGAAGTTGTAGATGCCGCCTTTGCCTTCTTTGTCTCCGGCGTACCAGTTCTGGACGGTAGAGTACTTGATCTCGGCGTTGTCTAGCGCTACGAGTTCCACCACGGCAGCGTGAAGCTGATTGGTGTCAAACATCGGTGCGGTGCAGCCTTCCAGATAGCTGACTGAGCTACCTGATTCTGCCACGATTAGCGTCCGCTCAAACTGCCCCGTATCACTGGTGTTGATGCGGAAATAGGTGGATAGCTCCATCGGACATTTTGTGTCTTTTGGAATGTAGACGAAGGAGCCGTCGCTGAAGACGGCAGCATTCAAGGCAGCAAAGTAGTTATCGCCAGCCGGAACCACGCTGCCCAAATACTTTTGGATCAAATCCGGGTGATCCTGCAAGGCTTCGGAGATTGAGCAGAAGATCACTCCATCTTTTGCCAGCTTCTCGCGGAACGTAGTCGCTACGGAAACGCTGTCAAAGATCGCATCGACCGCCACGTTCACATTGGCGAGGCGTTTTTGCTCAGACAGCGGAATGCCCAGCTTTTCAAAAGTTTCTAGCAAAACGGGATCGACTTCTTCGATGCTGTTGAGCTTTTCTTTTTTCTTGGGAGCCGAATAGTAGCTGATGGCTTGGTAATCGATCGCCGGATACCCCACTTCTGCCCACTTCGGTTCTGACATCTTGAGCCATTGGCGGTAGGCTTTGAGACGGAATTCCAGCATGAACTCTGGCTCGTTCTTTTTGGCAGAAATGAGGCGAACCACATCTTCACTCAAGCCAGGGGGAATCGTGTCGGATTCGATCGTGGTGACAAATCCGTATTTATAAGGCTGGTTGACGAGGGTTTTAACCGAAGTTGTCATAATGGGTGTGTTCTCTAGAAGCGGTTCAGTGGGAGCGATTCAGTAAGAATTCTCTAGCGCAGAAGGTTTCTGCTGAAATTGCCTCTACGCTAGTCCGGGAATTTCTGGAAGCTAAGAATGGTTTGTCGTCGCGCGGATTTCCTCAAACGTGATTTCTTGCTTGTCGCCTGCAAAGTCATTGTCAGGCGTGAGGAACAACATACAGTGACATTCCTTGCGCTCTCGCATCGGCACACAGGGGCAATTCCAAAAGGCAGCTTCGGCTTCAGCCTGCTTGTCTTCGTAGTGGCGACAGGGGCAGAGCGGTGAGCCAAGCGTGTCTTTATGCTTCGCCAACCCTTCAATCACAACCGCCGTCACGCTAGGATCGACACAAAAATATGTGCCAGTTCGCTTAGCGTACTGTTCTGAAAAGTGGCGCATTGCTTCCAACTGCTTGTCCGAGGCTTGGGCGGAATTCGTTGTAGTGTTCATCTTAATAAAGGCGACAGGACGACCAATCGTTTTATAATTAAAACAACTTAGCGGTTGCTTAAGTATATTGTAAAGCACTTTAGCAACAAAAAAGTTGTTTAAGTCAAACTGGCTTTTTCAGTCTACTATTTCGCTTGGACTCTATTCTCAAAACTCTGGGTCAAAACCTAAAATGACTGAGTTTGCACCAGATTTTGCTGGAACCTCTCGCTGGAACCGGAATGACAGCTACACAGCATCCCTCCACTAAAGAAGACATTTTGACCTATCTCCTGAAGCAGAGACATGCGACTGCTCAGGAACTAGCCGACTGCTTGGATATCAGCCCTCAAGCAACCCGTCGTCACTTAAAGGATTTACAGGATGAGGGGTTGGTTGAGCATGAAGCGATTCAAGCCGGAATGGGTCGTCCTGGCTTTGTGTACAAGCTGAGCCGCGCTGGACACGATCGCTTTCCCGATCGCTACGATGAGTTTTCCGTGACGCTGTTGGGGGCTTTGGCAGACACGATCGATCGCCAGCAGTTCAACGACATTCTCCGCAAGCAGTGGGAGCGCAAGGCTCTGGAGTATCGCGATCGAGTGGGCACAGGCAGCCTGCAAGAGCGGGTAACAAAGTTGGTGGCGCTTCGCAAAGCTGAGGGCTATATGGCAGAGTGGCACTTGGTGCCATCCACCGCTAGCTACGTGATTACGGAATATCATTGCGCGATCTCACAAATTGCCGAGTCGTTTCCGTCTGTTTGTGGGCATGAGTTGGAGATGTTTGCGATCGCCCTAGAGGGCTGTGTGGTGGAACGCACCCACTGGATGGTGAATGGCGAACATCAGTGCGGCTATTTAATTCAGGAAAAATCTTCTGCCGTTTGACTAGGTTCTCGTATCTTCTGGCGAAGAGTCGTCTGTCAGCAGCGGCGCAAATGCAAAGGCAGGGCAGTAGCCATCGGGCGTTACTTTGAAGCCAAACAGTGAGGAGGCTTGATTCCAGCAACGCTGTCCGCGACAGTGTTGACAGTTACCGCAGCATTCGACCCCTGCCGAGGGCAGCATCTCGCTCTCCGTCAATAGCTCCCGCTGTGGCACACCGCGCAGCAGCAGATCTTCACCCTGCCAGCGCGCCTCGATGATGCCTGTGTCAGCAAAGCTTTGCCAGCGCGGATCGGTGACGATCGTATCGGGGATCGTGATATTGACTGCGGCATCGTATTGTGTCAATTCCCCTTCGTATTGGGTTTCAGGGGGAGCAGGCTGCAAAAACGTTTCACCGATCGGCAGCTCGACTCGCGTCCCGGCAGAAGGGGTGTGCAAATGGTAGCGATTTTGCAGTTCTTCTAGACTGGTGAGGTCGCTGAGATAGGCAGGTGCGCCGTGAACAAAGACGACATGCTGAGGGCGGAGGTTGTGGATTAGCTGCATTGTGCCAGCCCCGTCGCAATGATCGCTCAGCAGGTAAGGTTCGATCGCCAACTGTCCTGATTTGAGCTGTGCTTGCAGGATGGGTGAAGCCTCAAGCGTTTGAAGGACTGCGGTTTCAACCGAGCCAGTCCGTCCGGGCTGCTGCGGCACTAGGATCAGCCAGGGCATTGCCGCCGTCGCAGACTCTGGTTGAGCAGAGCAGTATTGGGTCAAATCGGCATCTTTGTCAGTCAGCACAATGCTGGGCGACTGCATCAGGAGCGCTTGCTTGGTGGCGCGATCGGCTCCGACAGGAAATTGCCGTACCCTGGGGCGAATTCGCTCGTCCCAAAACAGCGGCTGGTGGCGGGCAAAATTTTGGACGGTGCTGGGGAAGTGAGCCAGCATTTCCAGATAGGCATCGCAGCCTAATGCCACGTTGCCGTCTACCCAAATGTTGATATCTCGTCCCGTGAAATGATGATGACTTCGCAGTAGCATTAGCAGCTCTTGCCCCAGCCCTAAAGCAGGGGTTGGCAGCAGCACAGACTGCCGATCGCCGATCGCTCGGTGAATGCGATCGGCAAACTGGTTTTCTTGCTGCCGTCGATGGGTGAATCGTGCCGTGCCGTAGCTGCCTTCGGCAATCAGCACATCTGGCTTCAAGCCTCTGAGTTCTTCGAGCGGCATTCCATCGACTAAGCGCGAACTCGACAGCAAAAAATCTCCGGTGTAGAAGACTGTATAGGAACGCTGTTCGGTGGTGTAGGTCAGCAGTAATGCAGCCGCTCCTGGTAAATGCCCTGCGGGAAAAAGTTCTGCCGTTAAACCTTCTCGGAATTCGATCGGCGATCGCCACGGTAATGCCTGACAAACGCCGATGTGTGGAGATGCACCGGAGGAACTGGGCGATCGCTCCAGCGACAGTAGTTGGGTCGTGACTTCGCTGGCATAGATGGGCAGTTGCGGAAAAGTTTGATGCAGTGCCGCTAGTCCTCTCGCGTGGTCGGCGTGGGCGTGGCTGCACAGGACTAAATCGGCAGGCAAAACATTGCCGTGATTCAGCACAAGCGGATGAATGCTGCTTAAACCGCAGTCGAGCATGATCCGATGAGGTCCCATCTGCACCAGCAGACAAATTCCCTCATCCGCA
>JBBSFA010000306.1:0-4996 GCA_038239185.1 Elainellales cyanobacterium
GCCGCGAGTCTGCTGTTTGGCGTGGCATTGCTGGCATCGGGGCAAAGCTCCACCTTCACGGGCACTTTGGCAGGACAGATTATTATGGAAGGCTTTTTGAATCTGCGGATTCCCTGCTGGCAGCGGCGGCTCATTACGCGATCGCTGGCGATCGTCCCGGCACTAGGCGGCATCTTGATCCTGGGCGAACAGGGCATTGGCAAACTGTTGGTATTGAGTCAAGTTGTCCTCAGCCTCCAGTTGCCTTTCGCCATCTTTCCGCTGATCTTGTTTACCAGCGATCGCCAACTGATGGGAAAGTTCGTCAATGGTCGCTGGCTCAAAGGGTTTGCCTGGGCGATCGGGCTGTTGATTACAGCTTTGAACGTCTGGCTATTGAATCAATTAGTTTCAAGTTGATGTCAAATCACTAAGGGTCGTTAAGTTTTGCTGAACTTAGCTGCTGATTTGAGGGGTTTACCGGTTAGTTTACTTATGAATAAATGAGTTCGCTATTCAGTCAGGAAGTATATCATCTGGTATAAGTCTAAAGACGGCTGCTGAATGGCAGGGAATATTATAAAAACGAGCCATAACCAGCGATGTGCATTAGAATTCTAGACGTTTCATTCTTCAACGGATTTCCAGACTATGAACAAAGGTGAATTGGTAGATGCGATCGCTAGTAAGACCCAAACTAGCAAAAAAGATGCGGATGCTGTCTTAACTGCTACTATTGATGCCATCATGGAGGCAGTGGCATCCGGAGAGAAGGTTACGCTGGTTGGCTTTGGGACATTTGAGCCGCGTCAACGCGCTGCTCGTGAGGGACGGAATCCCCAGACGGGCAAGGCAATTAAGATTGCGGCTACGACGGTTCCAGCTTTCTCGGCTGGCAAATTATTCAAAGAGAAAGTGGCTGAGTAGTGCAGCTTGGCACTCGATCCCTGGATTAATGCCAGATGTTTTGCTCCCGAGGGTTCAGAGCTGCATTGTATGGGGCTAAAATGGCGAAACCCTGTGCTTTTTGTTAAGAAAGACATAGGGTTTCGGTTTTATTAAATCTTTTGGAAGTTTAACAGGCTGCGGGTAGTTGGCTCCAGATATGCTACCCGTAGCCTACTTATGTTTTGCCACTAGATTAAAATGGGCGCAGTATCATATAGGCGCAGTATTAAAGTCAATCGATCGCGTAGCCTCCAGAGCAATGTTAAACTACCCTGAGATCAGCCCCGTTGCCCTGAAAGTCGGATTCCTGTCGATCCACTGGTACGGGATTATGTACCTAGTCGGATTTGTTGGCGGTTGGGGATTATTACAATATCGGATTCACCACTTCAAGCTGAAATGGACTGCGGATCAGCTTGGCGATCTGGTGATTTACATTGTGCTGGGCGTGGTCTTGGGTGGCAGATTGGGCTATGTGCTGTTCTACAATCTGCCGTTTTATCTTGCCCATCCCGCTCAAATCTTGGCAACCTGGGATGGCGGCATGGCCTTTCATGGCGGGCTGATTGGGGTAGCGATCGCCATGACCATCTATGCACGAAAATATGGACGGCAGTTCTTTGAAATTGCCGATTTTGTCGTGCCAGTCGTGCCGATCGGGTTGGGAACTGGGCGAATCGGCAACTTCATCAACGGCGAACTGTGGGGCAAGGTTGCCGATCTGCCCTGGGCATTCAAGTTGCCCTGCGCGGATGCTCGATTTTTACGCTACTGCAACGGCATCACTACAGGCTACAGTCAGCCTCTCCATCCCTCTCAGCTCTACGAATGTTTGTTAGAGGGAGTCGTTTTGTTTCTGGTGATGTGGAGCTTTTCGAGCAAGCCTAGACCCAGAATGGCGGTCACCGGACTGTTTGCGCTACTCTATGGGATTTTCCGCTTTGGGGTTGAGTTTGTTCGGATACCTGATACACAGCTAGGGTATTTGGCTTGGGGCTGGCTAACGATGGGTCAGGTGCTTTCTGTACCGTTGATTTTAATTGGGGTTTTACTGCTAGGAATTGCTTACCGACGCAAGAGCAACGCTCTCCAGTAAATCGAAGTCAATTAAATCGAAGTCAATTGTTTCTGCAATCTGCTGGACTTGGCTCAGAGTTACACAGATAAGTAACTCTAAAGAGGGATGCCAGATGAAATTTATTGTGAGATTTTTTGAACGCTTTAGTATCCTTTGAATGAGTTGTTGCAGTTCACTATTACATTTTATTGCACTCAACACATATCCGAATTTCAAACCTGATAAAAGTAAATAAGTGATTCATAAATAAAGCTACAAACTCTGTTTGAAATTAAGCGTTATTGAGCGTCAAGCACAGCTAGGATGATTAAATTTCTTCGCTTCATCGGTGTATAACGACCCTCTTTGTAAATAGATCTAAATGCACGATCTAACGTAGACAAAAACTGCACAACATGGAGCAGGTTTTGTCTTAGAGTGCCGCTGCGCTTTTTGCAGCGGTCAATCGCTTTCTGTACTCATCGTTGAGTAGGGCTTGTGTTGAACTGCACTATCAAGAAAATTCACAATCAGAAAAAAATTAAGCTGAAAAATCTCAGACTAGGAACTTCAGAAAGATGATTAAGTTATCGCAAATCATTCACCGTTGGTTGCCCATTTTAGGCGTTTTGGTGTTGGCAGCCTGCACGAACAGCCCTAATGCTTCAGATAAGGCAACAAATCAGGCAGGCTCACCCTCCAGCAATCAATCTGGTGCTCAGTTTAGCGCTGCGAAAGATTGCAAAAACGTTGCGGTTTTGCTGCCCGAATCCGACTCTTCTGCCCGCTACGAAGCCTACGATCGCCCCCTGCTAGAAAAGGAAATCAAAGCGGCTGTCCCAGGCGTAACAATTCAATACGCTAACGCCAACAACAACTCCACAACTCAGCAAAACCAGGCAGAAGCGGCTTTGACTAAGGGCGCTTGTATCCTGGTAATGGATCCAAACGATAGCGATCAAGCCTCGGTGATCGTGCAACAGGCGAAGTCCAGCGGGGTTCCGGTAATTGCCTACGATCGCCTGATCCAAGACCCAGATCTAGCCTATTATGTCTCCTTCAACAACGAACGAGTCGGTGAACTGCAAGGTCAATACATTGCCGACCAGTACAAAGCAGGTAAATTTGACCTGAAAAAGGGTGCGACTCTTGTCATGATCAACGGGGCGCAAACCGACAACAACGCGCTGTTGTTCCGCAAAGGGACGCTCAAATCCCTTCAGCCATTGATTGACAGCGGCGATCTGAAGCTGGTATTTGACCAGTACACGCCCAACTGGGATAACACCAAAGCTCAATCTTTGATGGAAGGGGTGTTGACCAAACAGAGCAACCAGGTGGATATTGCCTACGTCGCCAACGACAGCATGGCAAACACCGTCATTGCGGCACTGCGCGCCCAAAAGCTAAACGGCAAAGTGTTAGTGACCGGACAAGATGCAACGCTGACTGGCATTCAAAACATCTTGACGGGCGATCAGTCCATGACGATCTACAAGCCAATTTCCCAAGAAGCCAAGGCAACGGCGCGATTGGTGGCGGCTCTGAGCAAAGGCGAAGACACTAGCTCGATCGCCACTGAAAAAACAGAGCTGAAAGGAGGAGCAAGCGTTGCCTCTGTGTTGGAGACACCGATCGCAGTCGATCAAAAGAATATTAAATCTACTGTAATCAACGATGGATTCTTGACCCAGGAGCAAATTTGCAACGGCTTGCCTTCTGGTGCAGGTGGAGTTTGTCCTTAAAATCATGCTCTTCAGTCAAATTCAAGGTCAAGGTCAAGGTTAATGACAGACACTTCTTTCTCAAGGCGATCGGATAGCTCGATCGCAACTGAACAACCGCCTCGGCTCCAGCTCAAAAACATCTCTAAATCCTTTGGCGGGGTGCAAGCACTCAAACACGTCGATTTTGAGGTTTACGATGGCGAAGTTGTGGGGCTAGTGGGAGATAACGGTGCAGGTAAATCGACGCTGATCAAAACGATGTCGGGAGCCTACGTGCCCGATGAAGGTGAGATCCGAGTGGACGATCAGGTGGTGACGATTCAGAGTCCGCAAGACTCAACCCGGCAGGGAATCGAAACGGTATACCAGGACTTGGCACTGTGCGACAACTTGGACGTAGTTGCTAATCTGTGGCTGGGGCGAGAAGCGTATCGCAACTTGGGGCCACTGCGAGTCCTGGATGAAGCTGAAATGGAGCGCCGCACGCTCGAAGTCCTGCGAACGCTGGATGTGAAAATTCCTTCCATCCGCTCCACCGTGGCAGGTCTGTCGGGCGGACAACGGCAATGCGTAGCGGTCGCCAAAACCATTCTGCGCCAGCCCAAGGTAGTTCTGCTGGATGAGCCAACGGCGGCATTAGGAGTCGCCCAAACGCGCCAAGTGCTGAACTTGATTCTGCGGCTAAAACAGCAGGGGCAAGCCGTCGTCGTGATTTCTCACAACTTACACGATGTCTTTGAAGTCACCGATCGCATCGTGGTCATGCGTCTGGGAGAGCGAGTTCGCACCTTCATCACCCGCGAGACAACTCGTGAAACCGTCGTTGCCGCGATTACCGGAGCCGACATGGCTGCTAGGACTGAAACGGATGTCACGGGTATTTAAGTCTGGTATTTTCACCCTAATTTTGATCACATGCCATGAAAAGCCTAGAACCTAACCCGTCTGATGCTCAGAGAAATTCTCTGGTGCATCCAGGCACAGAAGCATTGCCGCCCGAAAAAGCTAAATTTAACCTTCGATCGCTGATGCAAGGCGATCTAGGGTTTATCCCAGTAATTATCACGCTGGCGTTAATCACGATATATTTCCAGCTCGCCACCAGCGGTATTTTCCTACAGGCGCGCAACCTTTCTAATCTGACTCAGCAGATTGTCGCGATCGGTATCCTCAGCGTTGCGGCAGTGCTGGTGCTGCTGCTGGGAGAAATTGATCTGAGCTTGGCGGCTGTGGCTCAGGCTTGTGCCGCGATTATGGCAACGGTTTCAGTTTATCAAAACTGGAA
>JBBSFA010000307.1:0-4968 GCA_038239185.1 Elainellales cyanobacterium
AGCTAACGCATGTTCAGAGACAGATTTGCCGACGCGGTAGATTTTCCGTTTCCTTGCAGACCTGACAACAGCACGATCGTAGGGGCAGTTTCCGCCTCAACTAGGGGGACATCAGTTTCCCCCATGACTGCAACCAGCTCATCGTAAATAATCTTGATGAACTGTTGTCCCGGATTGACTCCAGAAATTACCTCTGCGCCTAGCGCCTTATCCTGAATTTCCGAGATAAAATCCTTGACAACCTGAAGGTTGACATCTGCCTCCAGCAACGCCCGCCGCACTTCTCGCAGCGCCTCCTGGACGTTCGACTCAGAAATTTTGTCTTGTCCTCGGACTTTTTTCCAGGCAGACTCCAGGCGATCGGCTAGGGCATCAAACATAGGAACTATCTCTGTGAATCTTTGGGGATTTTAATAACTAGTCTTTCCATTTTAGCGGTTAGACGCAAAGCCTCACGCCTGAAGCGCAAATCATAGAGCGCCATAAAATTTCCTGATTGCCGATGAGCGTTCGCTTGCCGATCGGGGAACACTAGGCTTGCTCAATAGATAGATTTTACTCTCAGCATCAACCGCAGGACTTGTAAGTTTTGCCGTCAGTGCTGGGAGTTTTTTGGGGAGTTTTTTTGGACTGGTATGCTTTAAAAAACCAACCGTCAGGACATGCGATCGCCCCATGACTAATCCAACTGCTTACGATACCCAACCCAACCGCGAATGGTGGGCACAACGCTGGGTTGATGTGTTGGAATCGTTTGGCTGGCGACGGCGGCTAGAGCGGGCGCGCAACTATGCCCGTCAAGGTAATGTGCTGCAAGTCGAGTTTCGCGGCTCGAAGGTTTCGGCGTTGGTGCAAGGAACCGCCCTAGAACCCTACAAGGTTTCACTGTCGCTCGATCCATTCGACGACGAACAATGGAAATATGTGATCGAGTCCATGGCAGAACGCGCGATTTTCTCCGCAAAGCTATTGTCTGGGGAAATGCCGCAAACGATCGAAGAGGTTTTTACGGCTAACGGACTGAGCCTTTTTCCGTATACAAAATTTGACATTCACAGCAAATGCTCTTGTCCCGATCCGGCGAATCCCTGTAAGCATATCGGAGCCGTCTATTACCTTCTAGGCGATCGCTTCAGCGAAGATCCGTTCGTTTTGTTTCAGCTCCGGGGTCGGACTAAAGAGCAGATTATTTCAACCCTGCGGCAAGTTCGCAGCGCTAGCAACGATGCTGGCTCGATCGATCCGCTTGACTTGCAGCCCGAAGCCGTCGATCAGTCGCTAAATGCCCAGACCTTCTGGCAATACAACGAACAGCTAGAGCCTTCTCTCGTCGTCGTTACACCACCCCCCAGCAGCGAAACCGTGCTGGATGTGCTCCGGGCAATTCCGCTGAAATCAGACAGCAGCCAAGCGGCATCACAGGCAGTTCTAGACTATCTCAAAGCCGTCTATGCCCAAGTGAGTCAGCAAGCCGTGCTGACAGCAATGACCATCGGCAAACCGCCAGAATAACCGCTCTAGGAACTGTCATAGATTACTCGATCGCACCAAATCCAAAGCGATAGGATTCAAGCATAAAGTTAAAACCTAACTTGATGTCTCCTCATTTGAAAGTCAAGTTTTAGCTTTTAAGAAATCCTGTTGAGCAATCTGATTAATGCTGCGATGGTGCAGAGGAGAACGAGATGAGTCGGAAAAAATGGATGGTTGTTCCCACTGCGTTGGCAATGACGTTTTCGATCGCTGCCACGACCTACAGTAGTCCAGTGCAGACCCCCTTGGCTTCACCGATTACGGTGGAGGGGAATTCGGGGGGCGCTCAGTCGAGCCAATGCGGTTTTATTGCCGATAGCCCCACTCAAGTGATTGTAGTCGCTCAGCCCACGCCACTGCGCTTCAAGCTCCAAGGGCAGGGTCAACCCACGCTTTGGATTACAGGACCCGTGAACCGCTGCGTGATGGCGGATAACTACTCAGGCGGCACGATCGAAGTTCCGGGCGTTTGGCAGCAGGGGACATATTCGGTGTTCGTGGGCGATCGAACCCAGAGCGGTCATCCGTTCACACTATCGATCAGCCAAGAAAATTAGCGCGTAAATAAAATTTTCTTCAGTACAGAATCCCCTCTTCGCCTAGGCAAAGAGGGGATTTTACTTTAGTCGTGAACTAGACAGGAACTAAGCTGAAAGCGTCCGCCGCTTTGTCACCAGACGGAAGGACTCAACAATATCTCCTTGAACCCAGTCTTTGAAGCTATCTACGCCAATACCGCACTCATAGCCAGCATTGACTTCTTTGGTATCCTCTTTCATCCGCTTCAGCGAATCGAGGCTTCCTGTAAACACAACCTCTTTGTTCCGCAGCACCCGCACCTTACAGTTCCGGATCATCTTGCCAGACAAGATATAGCAACCCGCAACGGCTCCACGACCCACTGCAAACACCGCCCGCACCTCGGCTTGACCCAGCGGCTCTTCCACCATTTCCGGATCTAGCAGACCCTCCATCGCGCCCTGGATATCTTCCAGCAGCTTATAAATGATGTTGTAGTCGCGCACATCCACCCCAGCCGTGTCAGCCGCATGTCGAGCGCCGCTAGCAAAGGTGGTATTAAAACCCACGATTACAGCGGAACTGGCTGCTGCCAAATCGACATCCGTTTCGGTGATTTCTCCCGGAGCCGCCAACAGAACACGAACCTGGACTTCCTTCTGAGGCAATTGTTGCAGCGCCCCCAGAATCGCCTCGACTGAACCCTGCACATCTGCTTTCAGAATCAGGTTCAGCTCTTTCAGTTCGCCTTCCTGCGCCTGTGCCGAAATCGTGTTGAGGCTCACCCGACGAGATGCCATTGCCTGCTGGAGGCGAGACAAGCGCTGTTGATCCATCCGGCTAGATGCGATCGATCGGGCTTCTTTCTCATCGGTATAGGCTTCAAACTCATCCCCAGCCGCTGGAACATCGCTCAGACCAAGCACTTCCACCGCAAACGAAGGGCTAGCGACTTCAACGCGCTTGCCGCGATCGTCCACCATCGCCCGGACTTTACCGAAGACAGAGCCAGCCACCAAGATATCGCCCACTCGCAATGTACCGTTCTGAATGATTAGAGTTGCCACAGAACCTTTTGACTTGTCCAGGTTGGCTTCAATCACCGTGCCTTTCGCAGGGCGATCGGGGTTGGCATTCAGGTCTTCCACTTCTGCCACCAGCAAGATCATCTCCAGCAAGGCATCCAGATTTTCACCCTTAATTGCACTCACCTCCACCATGATCGTGTCGCCGCCCCATTCTTCCGAAACTAGACCGTATTCAGTTAGCTCTTGCTTAACCCGTTCCGGCTGTGCCCCTTCTTTGTCAATCTTGTTGATTGCCACAATGATCGGCACACCAGCAGCTTTCGCGTGACTGATTGCTTCGATCGTCTGGGGACGAACGCCGTCATCAGCCGCGACCACCAGGATGGCAATATCCGTCACCCGTGCGCCACGCGCTCGCATGGCGGTAAACGCTTCGTGACCCGGCGTATCCAAGAAGATGACCTGCTGAACCTGTCCATCATGCTCAACATCGACGTGATACGCCCCGATGTGCTGGGTGATGCCACCGGCTTCACCTTGCGCCACCTTAGTCTTACGGATCGAGTCAAGCAAAGTCGTTTTACCGTGGTCAACGTGACCCATGATCGTAACGACAGGCGGACGGCGCTGGAGGTGCTCCAGATCGCCCACATCCAGCATTTCCGTCACTTTCTTGGCTTCAGCTTCCACTTCACCCGTCTCAACTTCGACCCCGACTTCCTGCGCCACCATTTTGGCGGTCGGAATATCGAGAATCTGGTTGATGTTTGCCGCAATCCCTTTCATGAACAGGATCTTAATCAGATCGGTTTCAGGCGAGACTAGCATCTCAGCTAGGTCATGCACGGACACCCCAGCCGACAAAACAATCTTCTCTGGGCGCTGCTTGACTTCTTCCTGACGACGATCGCGTCGGAAGCCTCTGCCACCAGACGAAGAAGACTCACCCGCCGCTCTAGGCTTGCTCCGAGGAGAGGATGCCGTGGGCTTGGAAACCTGTCCAGGACGACTCTTAGGCTTAGGTGGACGAGCCAGGGACAGACTCACCTGAACCGGAGCATCCTCATCAATCTCTTCGCCGTCTTCATCCAGAACATCATCCAGACGAATCAGATCGACATCTTCATCTTCATCAATAACAGGCTGAGTCCGGCGTTTCGCCTTCGGTGCAACCTTTTGGCTTTCTTGTTCTTCCTCTTCCTCTTCCCAGGCTTTACCCTTCTTAGGCAGGCGCAAACCAACTGGGCGGCGCAGCTCATCGGCTGCTCCAGGCGTACCCGCCGGAACTGGCTTCGCAGTGGTTGGGTCTGCACCATCGGCAGCGGGACGGACGGGCTTACGCCGTAGCTCAATCACGGGCTTGGGCTTCAGCGGCGGCTCAGCTGTGGTTGCAGCCATGCGATCGACTCGGCGAGGCGCATCTTTGGGCGTGACGCTCAGCACTTCCTGCGATCGCTCTTTCGATCGGGGAGCGCCAGCTTTTGCCTCTGCGGTTTCAGTTTTGGATCGCTTGAGCAACGGTCGATTTGCCAAATTAGGCTGAAGCGCAGCGGGCTTTGCAGCCGGACGAGGTGGCGGTGTCAGGTCAACCGTTGGAGCGGGAGCTGCAACAGGTGGCTTCTCCACAGGCTGTTTCTCAACAGGTGGCTTCTCAACTGAACGAGCTACGGGCACAGAAAGCTCAGAAATCGGCTCAGGCTCAGTCACAGGCTGCTCGGATGGCTGCTCTGAAGGTACAGGCGGTGAGGCGATCGCGGGTGAACTTTCCTGATCGATCTGGATCTCGTGAACCGAATTTTCTTCTGCCTGAGTATTTTCTTCGACCAGCGCATGGGTAGCCGGAGCCTCGCTCACCGAATCGCCAGCAGGTGAAGGGCGATCGAGCAGA
>JBBSFA010000308.1:0-4963 GCA_038239185.1 Elainellales cyanobacterium
GGATCGGCTGGCTTCAACGCTCGTGATCATTACCTCTAAGTCCGGCGGTACTCCCGAAACCCGCAACGGTATGGTGGAAGTCAAAGCCTTTTATCAGCAAAACGGACTTAGCTTTGCTCAACACGCTGTTGCCGTGACTGGAATCGGCAGCGGGATGGAAAAACTGGCGCAATCCGAAGGCTGGATTGGCACTTTCCCCATGCACGACTGGGTGGGAGGACGCACCTCGGAGCTATCGGCGGTAGGGCTGTTACCTGCGGCGCTTCAGGGGATTGACATCGACGCGATGCTGGCAGGGGCGAAAGAGATGGACGCAGCGACTCGCGTTGCCGATCTGAAGCGCAATCCCTCAGCATTGCTAGCTTTGGGCTGGTACTATGCGGGCAACGGTAAAGGCGAGAAAGATATGGTGGTGTTGCCTTACAAAGATAGCCTCTTGCTGTTTTCGCGCTATTTGCAGCAGTTGGTGATGGAATCGTTGGGCAAAGAAAAAGACCTGGATGGCAACAAGGTCTATCAGGGGATCGCCGTCTATGGCAACAAAGGCTCGACCGATCAACATGCCTATGTGCAGCAGCTCAGGGAAGGTGTCCCTAACTTTTTTGTCACGTTTATCGAGGTGCTGGGCGATCGCCAAGGCAATTCCATCGAAGTTGAACCCGGTGCAACCTCTGGTGATTTTCTGTCGGGGCTGCTGCAAGGCACTCGTCGGGCGCTCTATGAAAACGATCGTGATTCGATCACAGTGACGATTCCCTCAGTCAATCCGCATCAAGTTGGGGCATTGATTGCTCTCTACGAACGCGCCGTCAGTCTCTATAGCTCTTTAATTCACGTCAATGCCTATCACCAACCTGGCGTAGAAGCAGGCAAAAAGGCAGCAACAGCAGTCTTGGAGCTTCAAAAAGAGGTGGTCAAAGCGCTGGCAGAAGCCAAACAGCCGCTTTCGCTCACCGATCTGGCAAACCAGATTGGGGAAGCAGATCAAATCGAGACGATTTACAAGATCGTTCGCCATCTCAGCGCCAATCATCGCGGGGTCAAGATCAGCGGCGATTTGAGTCAGCCGAGCAGCTTGGCGATCGCCGCAGCATAGTAATCAGAGGGGCATCAACAACTGCTGAGATTCAGATCCCCGGATTCTCGAAGAATCCGGGGATCTCTGCCCCACACTTGGTTTGTCGATCCGGCATTCTTCTTTCTTTAGCCCTATGCCTCACCCTCTCTACGTCGCGTTCATTTGGCATCAGCATCAACCGCTTTACAAAAGCTCGGCTCAGGGAGACTATCGGCTGCCCTGGGTGAGGCTGCATGGCACTAAAGACTATCTCGATCTGGTGCTGCTTTTGGAGCGCTACCCAAAGCTACACCAGACGGTAAACTTAGTGCCCTCGCTGATTCTTCAGATTGAGGACTATGTGGCGGGAAAGGCATTTGATCCCTATTTGTCACTGCTGCTGCATCCTACCCAAACGTTGAAACCCAAGCAGCATCGCTACATTCTGGAGCATTTTTTTGATGCTAATCGTCACCGATTGATTGAACCGCATCCTCGCTATGCAGAACTGTACGGGCAGCGGCAGGAGAAAGGACAAGATTGGTGTTTGCAAAACTGGCAAGAGCAAGACTACAGCGATCTGTTGGCGTGGCATAACCTCGCCTGGATCGATCCGCTGTTTTGGGACGATGCCGAAATCGCGCAGTGGCTCAAGCAAGGTCGCGGCTTTAGCCTCAGCGATCGCCAGCGAATTTACTCCAAACAGCGACAAATTCTCAGCCGGATTCTGCCGCAGCATCGTCAGATGCAGGACAATGGACAGCTAGAAATCACGACAACCCCTTACACCCATCCGATCCTGCCGCTGCTAGCCGACACCGATGCCGGACGGGTGGCAGTGCCGAAGATGATCTTGCCAGAGCATCGCTTTCAGTGGGGCGAAGATATTCCGCGCCACTTGCGGAAAGCCAAGCAGATCTATCGCGATCGCTTTGGCTGTGAGCCGCGTGGGCTATGGTCTTCGGAGCAGTCCGTCAGTCCAGCAATTCTACCTGATGTGGCGGCGCAGGGCTTTGAGTGGCTTTGCTCCGATGAGGCAGTATTGGGCTGGAGCATTCGCCACTTCTTCCAGCGAGACGAAACGGGAGTCCTGGAAGAACCGGAACTGCTGTATCGTCCCTATCGGCTGCAAACCTCGCAGGGCGATTTGGCGATCGTCTTCCGCGATCACACGCTCTCGGATCTGATCGGCTTTACCTACGGCGCGATGGAACCCAAACGCGCTGCCACCGATTTGGTGCGGCGGCTAGAGGGGATCAGCCGATCGCTGAAAGCCAATCAGCTTGAGGGGGGCGCTGCCTTGCAGCATCCTTGGCTGGTGACGATCGCCCTGGATGGTGAAAACTGCTGGGAGAATTACGAGCTAGACGGCAAGCCGTTTTTAGAATATTTCTATGAGCTGGTGAATCAGCATCCTAGCCTTCAGTGCGTCACCGTTTCCGAGTATCTCGATCGCTTCCCTGCCAAGGCAATTTTGCCCGCTGAGCGGCTGCACAGCGGCTCTTGGGTGGACGGCAGTTTTACGACTTGGATTGGCGACCCTGCCAAAAATCGCGCCTGGGATTTGCTCAGCGCTGCCCGTGAAACTTTGGCAACACATCCCGAAGCGACTGAGGATAATAACCCGGAGGCGTGGGAAGCGCTCTATGCCGCTGAAGGGTCGGATTGGTTTTGGTGGCTGGGGGAAGGGCAGTCTTCGCCCCAAGATGCCATCTTCGATCAGCTTTTTCGCGAGCATCTGGCATCGCTGTACAGTGCTCTGAATGAGCCTGTGCCGATCGCAGTCCGATCGCCGATCGAAGACCACAGCCGCCCACCCAGCCAGTTGCCGCGAAGCTTGATTTATCCGGCGATCGATGGAACGGGCGATCCGCAGAACTGGGACAACGCCGGACGGATTGAGATCGGCGGCGCTTCTGGCACGATGCATCGCAGCAGTATGGTGCAGCGGATTTGGTATGGGGCAAATCACCTGAATTTCTATCTGCGGCTCGATTTCCAGAACGGCGTTAAACCGGAGGCTAAGCTGGCTTCTGAACTGCACCTGCTTTGGTATTATCCCGATCGCCCTGTGCCGCTTAGCCCTGCGCCGCTGGCAGAACTCCCCGATCAGTCGCCGCTCAATTACTTATTCCATCACCACTTGGGGATTCATCTGCTGTCACATGCGACTTGGCTTCAGGCGGCTGGAGATCATTACCAGTGGCATTCGCATCCCAGCCGCGCCCAAGTTGCTTTCAACACCTGCTTGGAGATTGCGGTGCCGTGGGCAGATTTGCATCGAGTCAAACCAGACTGGTCGCTGCGGCTGCTGGTCGTCTTTTCCAATGAAGGGCGCTATACCAGCTACCTGCCGGAGGATGCGCTAATCCCGATGGAGGTGCCGTAGCGCTCAATGCTGCGAAGCTATGAATAAAGTCAAGAAGCTGGAATAAATGTCAAGAAGCTGCACCCCCTGACAGAAGCAGCTTTGGCTCAGGGCTTGTTAAGGTGTTGACCGAATCAGTTAATTGCCTTTCAAGCTAAACGCGACACTAATGTGGATTGCATCATACATTTGGGATTTTCTGGTTGTCGGTCTTTTACTACTGGGTGTGACTTTAGGATCTAGCCTAATCACCCGATTACCCTTGTCCTATGCGCTGATTTATCTGATTGCTGGCATCGCCTTAGGTTCCTACGGACTCAAGGTGATTGACTTACAGCCAGATGCAGAGTTTCTAGAGCGATTGACCGAGATTGTTGTCATCGTCTCGCTTTTTGGCTGCGGCGTGAAGATGAACCGATCGCTTAACCTCTGGGCGTGGCACTCAACGATACGGCTGATTGGGCTATTGATGCCCCTCTCGATCGGTGCGATCGCCCTAGCTAGCCACTTTTTGCTGGGTTTGAACTGGGGAGCGGCTGTGCTCTTAGGCGCAATCTTGGCTCCGACCGATCCCGTGCTGGCATCAGAAGTACAGATCAATGGTAAAGATGACCACAATGAACTGCGCTTTGGTCTCACCTCTGAGGGAGGACTTAACGATGCCCTTGCCTTCCCGTTTGTGTACTTTGGGCTGCATTGGCTGGAGGCAGGTGGCTGGGGAGACTGGTTTAAAGGCTGGGTTGCAGTTGACCTGCTGTGGGCGATCGCGGCAGGACTAGGCACTGGAATGCTGGTGGCAAGAGCGATCAATTTTCTCAACGGACGCTTACGCGAAATGCACGGGCTAGAGGAAGAGATGGAAGATCTGATTGCACTAGCAACGATCTTTTTAACTTATTCCATTGCAGAAATTGTGAACGGCTATGGGTTTCTGGCTGTGTTTGTGGCAGGCTTGTTTGTACGTCGTAGCCGGATGCAGCAAGCTGAACAAAAAATTGCTCAAGTCCATTTCACTGGGCTGTTGGAGCGGCTGCTAGAGCTAGGCACGATTGTGCTGCTGGGTTCGTTGCTGCGGCTGCAACCTTTGCTCGACTTTGGCTGGCAAGTGCTGCTGATTGCTGCACTAACTATCTTTTTGGTGCGCCCGATCGCAGCCTGGGTCAGTACGATCGGGGATGATCTGCGCCCCGTCACTCGTTTCTTATTTGGGTGGTTTGGGATTCGGGGAGTTGGCTCTCTCTACTACCTCTTTTATGCGCTGAGCAAAGGCATTCCCAGTGAGCTTGGCACTCAGCTCACCTGGATTACCCTATACACCGTTGCTTTCTCGATCGTGATTCATGGCGTGAGTACCACGCCGCTGATGACTTGGTACGAAAACCGTTTTGGGGAGGAGAATCGGCTGGAACCCGAAAGTTTGGAAGCGGAAATCGATGCAGATATGACTTAGCAGCGCAGTGCTTAAAAATCGGCACTCAGCGGTGTGCGGGGGAACGGAATCACATCGCGGACGTTGGTCATGCCCGTCATGAACTGCA
>JBBSFA010000309.1:0-4960 GCA_038239185.1 Elainellales cyanobacterium
TAGGGAGTGCTGCTAGCGTTGCTAGATCGCCCTTGAACTCCGCGCCATAGGTGCGGAGTTCAGGTTGAGAAGACATCAGTTCGCCTTCTCGCTTATTCCAGGTCGCTAGCAACTCGTGCGAAGGCGCACAGCCGATCAAGCCAGGGTGAGTAATTCCAGCAAAGCGGACTCCTGGAATATGCCGGGAAGCAGTGTAGATCCCCTGGAAGTCCCAAATTGCTTTTGCGGCTTTAGGATAGTGATCTGTCAGAAATCCGCCGCCGTTTTCTTTGGCAAAAATTCCGGTGAAACCCCATTCATCCCCTTGGAGTGCGCCAATATCTAAGATATCGACTACCAAAATGTCACCTGGTTCAGCCCCGTTGACCCAGATGGGACCGCTCAGGACATGAACTACCGTCAGATCAACATTCTCAACATCGCTTGGATCATCATTGTCTTTGATCTGACCGTCTGTCCAGTCTTTGCACTCAATCCGAAAGACCTCACCAGGATTAACAGAAACCACGGCTGGAATATCAGGATGCCAGCGATTGTGACCTGGTAATTCCTGCTGATCCATCGGTTTAGTTAGATCAACCTTGAAGAGCGTTTTAGGCATAAATTACTCTCACAACGAACACTGTTGAACTCTAAAAGCAAAATCCAAAAACCACATAGCGTTAACTGTCACTGCCCAATGTTCAAACCGATTAGGCTCCGGGTGCAGCTTTACAGGCATCATGGCAGCCAGCATCTAAGCTGCAACAGAGCGAGCAGATTGCTCCTTCATAGACAGGACAGTATGCCATGTCTTCCTTCTCGTATTGGTACTCACACATTACGCAAGTTGTGAGCGGTTCTGCTTCCGGATTGTCGCGGAAGGATACGTCTTCTCTAGCAATGTAGTATTTGCCTTTGGTGACATAGGCGATGATTGGAGAGAGCACGAATGCTAATCCCAGCGCAATGAAGGTAGAAAACGCCTGTGCGGTTTCTCCCATCACCCCGAAGAATGCAATCACTGAGACGATCGACCCGACCATCATCGACCCAAATCCAACCGGGTTGAAGTTATACAAATGCGCCCGCTTAAATTCAATGTAGGACGGGCTGAGTCCCAGCGGCTTATTGATGATCAGATCGGCAACCAGTGCCCCGACCCAGGCGATCGCCACGTTTGAGTAAAAGCCTAAGACCCACAGCAGCACGCTAAACACGCCTAACTCTTGTAAAACCAGCGCAATGATCAAGTGAAACACCAGCCAGACCACGCGCCCTGGATGAGCATGGGTCAGCCGCGAGAAAAAGTTAGACCAGGAGAGTGAGCCTGAATACGCATTGGTGACGTTAATTTTGACCTGTGACAGAATCACAAAGAACGTTGCCAATGCTAGATAAATCGTTGGATCTGAGAAGATTGACTTGAATCCTTCAACGTACATTTGAATTGGCTCATTCGCCTTGGCAATCTCAACGCCATTTTTGACCGCAACTGCCGTAAAAAAGCCGCCTGCCCATTGCTTCCAGGCTCCCAAAATCACCCAGCCTGGTCCCGCTGTCATGACTGCCCACCACCATTTGCTGTTGTTCTGCTCGGTTTTTTCGGGCATAAATCGCAAATAGTCTACCTGCTCACCAATCTGGGCAATCAGCGACAGCGCCACCCCAGCCCCCGACGCGCAGAGCAGAATATTAAAGCCACTGCCGCTGGGAGAATTGCCTGCAAAGTTTGTCCAGGCAGAGAAAGCTTGAGGATCTTTAAGCAGCACGGCAAACCAGGGTGCAAACATGCCGATGAGCCAAACTGGCTGTGTCCAGACCTGCATCTTCGCCAATAGGGTCATGCCAAACACGACAAGCGGGAAGATGGCGACGGTGCAAAGGAAATAGCCGATCCACAACGGCAGACCAAAATACAGCTCGATCGCCTGAGCCATAATTGCGCCTTCTAGCGCAAAAAAGATGAAGCAAAACGAGGCGTAAATGACTGAAGTTAAGGTTGAGCCAATGTAGCCAAATCCCGCGCCCCGCGTCAACAGATCCATGTCGATGTTGTACTTGGCAGCGTAATAGGAAATAGGCGCTCCGGTGACAAAGATGATGACCGCAGAAATCAAAATTGCCCAGAATGAGTTGGTGAATCCAGAGCTAATTGCGATCGAACCGCCGATCGCAAAATCTGCCAGGTAAGAAATGCCACCCAGCGCGGCATTAGCAACTGTGAACTCTGACCAACGACGAAACGATCGGGGTGCATAACGCAGAGAGTAATCTTCCAACGTCTCATTGTTGACCCATGAATTGTAGTGGCGCTTTGACTTTTCGAGACGAATGGCTGCGCTAGGGCTTTTATCCATAGAAATTCTCCGATGTGTCTTACTGATCCAAGCAGGGCAATGTAACACCGTTTCTCAAAACTGTTCGCTAAAACAGTTCTTCAAAACAGGCGATTAGACTAATCTAAAAAGTCGAGCAAAAGCTCAAGATGGTTTTCCAACTTCAGTGGCAAAATCCAACACGCTCAGTCTGACTTGATACCTTCGCCAAAGCGATTTTTGAGGAGTTTTCCTAATTAAAAGCCTCAAAGCTTCCTGCAAGCTGCGATGAGCCTGCGAGCAAGAGTAGCCAGACTGAATCGCTAGGGCGATCGCAGTCTGATCGGCTTTAGCAGCGGCTCTCAAGCTCCTTTCACCATATTGGCGCTGATAGAGTTGATTTCCAGCGAGACCGGTCGCGACTAGAGCAAATGACAAGGATAAGAAATTCTGAGATAAAATTTCAATCCATGCAACGGACAAGCCCGCAATCATTACAACTGGCTCCCAAGAGAAGCGAACAATTGAATGAGATTGAATCCGCGAGACTTCATGCCAAAACAACAAATCGCGCTGATCCAAACTCAACTGATGCCATTGCAGCCAATCAATCAAAATCGAAAACTGATTCTGATGGGTCAACTCTGTTGAAATTACAGGAGCGTTGACAGGGTGCGATCGCGCAAAGGTTGTGTGCGATCGCAGTTCGGCAGGTAAGAGTGACTCTAAACGCTGCTTTTCGAGAATTTCAGCGTGTTTAGATAGTGATGAGTTCATTAATATTCACTACTGCGATAGGAGAACCGCGTTAAACACAAGAGTTTAGCAAGGTTCAAATGAATTTAATGCAAACAAAATCAGGCATCAATATCTACTAGAAGGCAGACACATCAGCTCTGTAACTTTGAATGATTCCTGTCACCAACTGAATGCTTTTTTGAAAAATGTCGCTGGTATGAATGAATCATAAGAATAAGATAAAGATCGTTTTGTATCTGGTTTTACACTAATTGCTAATCCCTTGCCTGCTCTCTGTTTCAGTTGACTAATTCCTTAGCCCAATGTCAGCCCTTTTGCCTGACTGAGTAGCAGGTTGTTACGCGATCGCCGTTTTAACGATATCTAAATATGTCTAAAATTCGATTTCGTAAATCTTCGGGTACATTGTGTATCGTCGGAGACTTTGAAGAGTCTTGTTCTGTGGATAGTGATTCAGCAACCTTATCTAAAATATCAAAAACCAAAGGAACACCTAACTGGAGATTTTCCAAAGTCTCTCGTTGAGCAAACACCGCTTGAGGCGTTCCTTCCATTACCAGCCGCCCTTGATCAAGAATGAAAATCCAGTCTGCCCAGCAGTAGGCTAGGTCTAGATTGTGGGTTGCCATGACGATCGTGGTTCCCATTGTATGAATCTGCCGCAGCTTTGCCATTAGATCGCGAGTATGGCGTTGATCGAGGTAAGCTGTTGGCTCATCGAGCAACAATAGTTCGGGCTGAAGCACCATCACATCGGCTATAGAAACCCGCTTTTTTTGTCCCAAACTGAGATGATGCACCGGACGCGCTGCCAGATCGGACAGGTTGAAAGCCACGATCGCTTCTGCAACTTTCTGGTTGACTTCAGAATCTGATAGTCCGAGGTTACAGAGTCCATAAGAAATGTCTTCTTCAACCGTCGCTGCGACGAGCTGCTGCTCTGGATCTTGGAACACTAATCCTACTTTTTGGCGCAGATCCATGAGGGACTTGCGATCGTAGCGTAGCGGCATACCTTGCCAATGCACAGATCCCCGCTGCGGCTGATAGAGTCCATTTGCTAATAGAAACAGTGTCGTTTTGCCACAGCCATTTTGACCAATCAGGGCAGAGCGTTTTCCGGCAGGAATGCGAAGCGTTAGATTTTGGAGGGCGGGCTGAGAACTGCCCGCATAGGTATAATCAACTTGCTCAAATTCCAGTAGCATATTGCCATCCTGCCAGTGCCACTAAGATTGTGCAGCCAAACAGGGCTTCTAAACTGCACCGCTTGGAGGGTGAGTATCGGCGCGCATGGCAGACCCGAAACTCTCCAGTGAAGCCGCGAGATTCTAGAGCCAGCGAAACTTGCCGATAGCGATCGAGGGTGCGTCGGAGTAACTGCCCCACCAATAGCCCTAAACTCTTCATCCAAAGCTTACGGGTGCGATAGCCGCCGCGAGCCTGTTGGGCAATCCAGAGTTCTCTTGCCGCTTGTAGAAGCGCAAAAATGAAGCGATACATCAGCATCAGCAGATCGGTGAGCAAAGTGGGGCAGCCGATGCGACGCAAGATATTTAGAATTTCGGTGAAAGGAACCGTCAAGATCACAAAGTAAATACAGGAAGTAGAAGCGATCGCCCGCGCTCCTAGTCCTTCTGCCTGCTGTATTCCCTGATGGCTCAGATAAAAGTAATAATCTCCCCAAGCGATTCCTTGCCAGACATCTGCCTGTACCAAGGGTAAATCAGATAGTCCGACGCTACTTATGACCAGCGCAGGCAAACTAGTCAACCAAAAGCTAGCCGTGATTGCTAGCAGGCGACAATAGATAGCGATCGGAATTCCAGCATAAACGACTGTCCAAATGCTGATCCAAATCGCAATCAGAATCTGCACTGGAATCTGAGTCAAGTAAGTAATCA
>JBBSFA010000310.1:0-4953 GCA_038239185.1 Elainellales cyanobacterium
GACTATGACTCGCAGGGCGAGTATGTGAAACACTGGCTGCCCGAACTTGCGGAGATCCCGCCGCACAAGGTGCATGAGCCTGGGAAGTTAACCAGCGAAGAACAGAAACGGTACGGAGTAAGGCTAGGGGTGGATTATCCGAAGGCGATCGTGGATTTGTTTAAGTCTGCCGAAGCAAACGAGAAAGTATACAATCTAGCAATGAATCCCATGCAGCAATAAATATAGTTCGGCACAATTATGTCTCAACCTCCCTTTCAACCTTCCCCGATCGCCAATAACCATCCCCACTTGGCTCGAATGCAGCGCTTGCGACGATTTGGGCGGCTGATGGATAGCGCGATCGGCATTCCGGGGACTAAGTTTCGCATCGGGCTTGACCCGATTATCGGGTTGCTGCCCGGTGGCGGTGATACAGCAGGTCTGATTTTTTCGTCCTACATTGTTCTAGAAGCCGCTCGAATGGGCGCATCGAAATCGGCATTGAGCACGATGGCATTCAACATTTTGCTGGAAACAGTGGTGGGCACCGTTCCGGTTGTGGGCGATATTTTTGATGTCACCTGGAAATCAAATATTCGCAATATTGAGCTGCTGGAAGAGCATCTGAACGTGCCGCGCCCAGTCGCCCAAAATCGCGGGTTTGCCATTTTGCTGATCGTTGGGCTGGCTTTGGCAGTTGTGGCTTGTTTGGCGCTGTCTTTCTATATCCTGCGTTGGTTGTTTCACCTGTTGCAGAGCGGGACGATCGCTTCCTAGACCATATTGCTTCCTAGACCGTCTTGATGCGAATCAAAACTTTTATCCGGGCGGCGACGAGTAGTTGAGGAATCGCGTGAACTGTGGCTGGAATAGTAGCTTCACCGTGCCAACTGGTCCATTCCGGTGCTTGGTGATGATCACTTCGGCAATGCCCCGATCGGGTGTGTCGGCATTGTAGTATTCTTCGCGATACAGCATCATCACCAAATCCGCGTCCTGCTCGATCGAGCCTGACTCGCGCAAGTCGGACATCATGGGGCGCTTGTTGGTGCGCGACTCAACGCCCCGCGAGAGCTGGGATAGCGCGATGATCGGCACTTGCAGCTCTCTGGCTAGCCCTTTCAGCGATCGCGTCACTCTCGAAAGTTCCTGCACCCGGTTTTCGGAGCCTGTGCCTTCCATCAACTGCAAATAGTCAATCAAAATCAGCCCTAATGCGCCGCCCTGTTCTGCCTGCAAGCGTCGGGCTTTCGATCGCATTTCTGCCACGGAAATATTCGGCGTATCGTCAATAAACAGCGGCAGTTGGGACAAAACGCTGATCGCATTTCCCAACGGCTCCCACTCGGTTTGGCTAATCCGCCCCGCCCGCAGTCGTCCGCTTTCCACCTGTGCCTCGCTGGACAATAGACGATATACCAACTGCTCCTTCGACATTTCCAAGCTAAAGACGGCGATCGGTAACTTATGAAAAGCCGCAATGTTCCGCGCAATGTTCAAAACGAAGCTCGTTTTTCCCATTGACGGCCTCCCTGCCGCAATAATCAGATCCGATCGCTGGAATCCCTGCGTCATTGCATCCAGATCATAGAAGCCGCAGGAAATTCCCGGCATCACCAGACCCAGCGATCGGCTCTCAATGTCGGCAAACGTAGAGGTCAAAATGTCTGCCGTCGCCATCAGGCTTTGCTGCGGGCGAGATTGCGTGATGCCAAACACCTTTTGCTCAGAGCGATCGAGCACCGATTCCAATGACGCATCGGTTTCGTAGCCTAGCTGCGCGATTTCTGTGCCTGCCTGAATCAGCTTGCGGCGCAGATACTTCTCTGTCACGAGCTGCGCGTACTGGTCAATGTTGACGGCGCTAATGGTTCGATCGACCAGTTGCACCAGATGGCTTGTGCCGCCGATCTTGTCTAGCAGACCGCGATCGCTGAGCCAGCTCGTCAGGCTCATCAGGTCAGTGGGTTTGCCTTGGGCTTGCAGGGCGATCGCCGCTCGGTAAATTTCTTGGTGGGCGCTAATGTAAAAGGCTTCCGGGCGCAGCAGTTCCATCACCCGCCCAATCGCCTCTGGATCAAGCAGAATGCCACCCAAGATAGCTTCTTCGGCATCAATATTTTGGGGCGGAAGGCGATCGCTATACCCCTGAAAACTAAGTTCTTGAACCATTGGAGCAGGGCTAAGGTTTGAGCGTTGAGTGGTGAGTATTTTAGCTTGCTTTTCCACAAGTATGAGCAGGAATTAATAATAAATGTACTATTTTTGTACTATTATAGTGCATTGTACTATTTTGAATTCGCAAATCTCTTATGCTTTGCAAATCTCTTATGCTTTTAAACAGCCCTGTACCTCGGATGTACGAAATTATGCCGATCGCAGATTACAACCCGCCTGTCAGCCAACTTTTAACCTACGAAGCACCCTACGTTAGCCTGAACGACTGGGCTGGCTACCTCAATTTAGGAATCACTTCGGAACACATCCCAGAGTTGATCCAGATGATTGGCGATCGATTCCTCTACTCCGAAGAGAACGAAGATGAACTCGCTTGGGTTGCACCGATTCACGCTTGGCGAACATTGGGGCAACTGAAGGCAGAAGCCGCGATCGAGCCACTCATCGATGTGATTCGGCAGTGGGGCACTGACTGGGATTGGAATGAGTGGATGATTGAGGAAATTCCCAGGGTCTTTGGTCTGATTGGGACAGCCGCACTGCCTGCCTTAACTGATTACTTGGCAGATTCTACCCAGCCGGACGACTGCTTGGAACTCGCGATCAGCAGCATCACCCAAATTGGGCTAGAACATCTGGAGCAGCGAGAAGCCTGCATCGCCATTCTTACCCATGAGCTGGAAGGCTATGCCGATCGCGACCCATCCCTCAATGCCTATCTGGTGACTTCTCTGGTTACCGACTTTAAAGCAGTGGAAGCGGCTCCATTGATAGAAGCGGCTTTCAATGCCAACAAAGTGGATGAAGCTTTCATCGGCGACTGGGATGAAGCCCAGGTCTATCTTGGCTTGAAGACACGAGAGGAAGTGCCTCGCAAACAGTTCGTGCCCGTCTTTGGTAGTATTCCGCGATCGGCACACGAGTTTGATCTAAAATCCAGTGAATTTAGCCCGCGTGAGACGGCGCAGAAAAAAGCGAAACGCAAACAGCAGAAAGCAGCTCGACGCAAGAATCGATCGCAGAAGAAAAAGTAAGCCAATTTTAAAATAGACGTATGGCTGAATGCGACATCTAGGAGACTATCGGCTAGGAGGCTATCCACTATGTCAGATCCAGTTTTAGAGAAAAAGCAGCCTGAAGCAACCCCTGAAGCGGAATGGCTGGATACCCCGACTCAGTATGATTTGCTTTGCGATGATGGCATTCCTATGGAGACACACCGCCATAAGCTCCAGATGGAGCTACTGACCACTCCCTTGCACAACTGGCTCGTTGCCCACCAGCAGCAGGGCTTTGTCGGCGGCAATACGTTTGTCTACTTCAGTCCCTTGCAACTCCGTAATCAGGATTATCGCGGTCCTGAGAGGGTGTTTGAAAAGTTATGAGGGGTGACATTTTATGCCAAACGCCTCACCATAATACGGATCATTGCCAGGTAGATAAAGGTCTCTGATGTCTCTGGTAACAATTCATAGTCTCTGACCAAGCGCCGACATCCCATCAGCCAACCAAAAGAGCGCTCCACCCCCCATCTTTTTTTGAGTAAGACGAACCCTTTGGTCTGTTCGGGTCGCAGCACCACCTGCACAATCCAGCGACAAACGTCCATCACCCACATCATGAATGGCTCTCCATCAAAGCCCCCATCCGCCCAAATCGTATGGAGACGAGAAACCCCTTGACCCATCTGTTTGACCTGTTTGAGCACTTGTTTACCTCCCTCTCGTTCTGGCACATTGGCTGCGGTCACCAAGACCCGTAACACCAACCCCAGCGTATCGACCGTCATAAACCGCTTGTGCCCTTTGATCTGTTTACCCGCGTCATAGCCCACCGATTGATGCACCATGGCTGCACTTTTGACGCTTTGACTGTCGATTATCGCTTCCGTAGCTTGCTTCCCGAAGGGTTGGACTCGGTTGTCGCTCTGCTTCGATTCTCGTCCATTCCCGCAGATGGTCATGAATCTGCAACCAGGTGCCGTCTTTGCGCCAGTCGCGAAAATAGGTGTAGACCGTCTGCCAAGCCGGAAAATCGCCCGGTAACGATCGCCATCGCACCCCTTCAACCAAGACATAGAAAATGGCATTGAGCACTTCCCACCTCTCAACGGTGCGAGGACGCCCCCCTGGTTTAGCCGCTGGAATCAGGTCACTGAGAAATTCATATGGGTCACGGGTCAGGTTACTAGGATACGCTTTACTCATATAGCTCTCTCAGTGCTGTGTGTTATCTATTCACAGCTTATACTGAGTGAGCTTTTTTACCCTCTAGCCGACTTTTCAAACACCCTCTGATGTGTTTGTGGTGCTGGATGTTGACAATGGCGATCGCCTCAGTTGGGTGGTTTGGCAAGAAGGGAAAGCGCCTGACGTGGTGATTGAACTGCTTTCGACGAGTACAGCCCAGGAGGACAAAACGACCAAGAAGCAGATTTATCAGCAGCAACTGCGAGTCCCAGAATACTTTTGGTACGACCCGTTTAACCCTGAAGAGTTTGCGGGCTTTAGCCTAGAGCGGGGACTCTACCAGCCGATCGCGTTTGACTCTCAGGGCTGTCTTACCAGTCAGCAATTGGGACTGAAGCTAGTCCGGTGGCAGGGAGAGCATATGGCAGTTGCCGTGACCTAGTTGCGCTGGGCAACTTCAGCAGGGGAGCTATTGCCGACCGATCACGAACGGGTTGTGGAGGAACAGCAACGCACTGAGGCAGAACGCCAACGCACTGAGGCGGAACAGCAACGTGCCGATCGCCTAGCCGCCCGCCTCAGAGAAATGGGTATCGATCCCGAC
>JBBSFA010000311.1:0-4949 GCA_038239185.1 Elainellales cyanobacterium
AGCAATGGCAAAGGCTCTGTTTGTGCCTACCTCTCCTCGGTGCTAAACGAAGCGGGCTATCGGGTGGGGCGCTATACCTCGCCGCATTTGGTGAGCTGGTGCGAGCGAATTAGCCTGAATGGGCAGGACATTACGGCAGAGGAACTGGTCGTGCTTTTGGAAAGAGTCGTAGCCGCGATCGATCCGACTCACGATTCTCCGACCCAGTTTGAAGTCTTCACCGCTGCCGCATGGTTGTACTTCGCCCAACAGCAGGCAGAAGTGGTGGTGATGGAAGTGGGGTTGGGCGGCAGATTAGACGCAACCAATGTTTGCGATCGCCCCCTAGTCAGCATCATCACCTCCCTCAGCCGCGAACATTGGCAAAAGCTGGGTTCCACGATCGCTCAAATTGCCTTTGAGAAGGCAGGCATTCTCAAACCGGGCTGTCCGGCAGTGATTGCGCCGCAGCCTGCCGAAGCGGAAGCGGTACTACAGAAACGGCTCACGGAGTTGGACTGTCCGGCAGTTTGGGTCAAGCCGTCGCTGGATTTGGGAAACGGCTGGGCGCAGGCTGAAGGGGCAGGTCTTTCCTACCCCTTGCCGCTGTTGGGGGCGCATCAGCTCATCAACTCAGCCTTGGCGATCGCCGCCCTACAAATCCTCCAGATGCAAGGCTGGCAGATCAGCGATCGGCAGATCCAAGACGGCATGGCAAAAACGCGCTGGGCTGGGCGGATGCAGTGGTTTCGCTGGCGAGATCGACAAATTTTGATTGACGGGGCGCATAATCCGGCTGGGGCAATGGCTTTGCGATCGTTTGTAGATCGCGATCGGACTCAGCCGATCCACTGGGTGATGGGCATGATTGCCAACAAAGATCATGCAGACGTTTTCCAGGCGCTCTTGCGTTCGGGCGATTCGCTCTATCTAGTGCCCGTGCCGGAGCATTTGCCCGTCAGTTTGCCGGAGTTAGCTGCCTTGGCGCAAATGGCTTGCCCGACTCTCAAGCACTGCCAAACTTATCCAAACGTCATTGCCGGACTAGAGGCGGCGGCTGAATGTTCAGATTCCGCGATCGTGCTTTGCGGTTCTCTCTATCTAATTGGGCATTTTTTCAAATTGACTGGCGATCTAGGTAGTCGATCAGGTACATAAACCTGGTAGATTATCCGGAGTATCTGTAATCAGCAAGCAGACGGAATCTGATGAAAGTCCCAACGAAAATCCTAGTGATTGGTGGTGATGGTTATTGCGGGTGGGCAACTGCCCTCTACCTTTCCAGCAAAGGCTACGAAGTAGCGATTCTAGACAGCCTAGTCCGGCGGCATTGGGATATGGAACTCTGCGTAGAGACCCTGACCCCGATCGCCCCGATCCAAGCCCGGATTCAGCGCTGGAAAGACTTGACTGGCAAAACCATCGAGCTATTCATCGGCGACATTAATAACTACGACTTTCTCCGAACTGCCATGCTGCGGTTTGAGCCAGACAGCGTCGTCCATTTTGGGGAGCAGCGATCGGCTCCTTTCTCGATGATCGATCGCGAACATGCCGTCCTGACGCAGGTTAACAACGTCGTCGGCACGCTGAACCTGCTCTACGTTATGCATGAGCATTTCCCAGATTGCCACTTGGTGAAGCTGGGCACGATGGGCGAGTATGGCACGCCCAACATCGACATTGAAGAAGGCTACATTACGATCGAGCACAACGGACGCAAAGACACGCTGCCCTATCCCAAGCAGCCCGGCTCGTTCTATCACCTCAGCAAAGTCCACGATTCGCACAACATTCACTTTGCCTGTCGGATCTGGGGCTTGCGCGCCACTGACCTAAATCAGGGCGTGGTCTACGGTGTACTGACCGATGAGACGGGCATGGACGAGATGCTGATCAACCGACTCGACTATGACGGCGTATTTGGCACCGCGTTAAATCGCTTCTGTATTCAGGCGGCGATCGGGCATCCGCTCACGGTTTACGGCAAAGGCGGACAGACACGCGGATTCCTGGATATCCGCGATACGGTGCGCTGTGTGGAGATTGCGATCGCCAATCCGGCAGATGCAGGTGAATTCCGCGTCTTCAACCAGTTTACGGAGCTGTTTAGCGTCGGGGATTTGGCGGCGATGGTGCAGAAAGCGGGAGATGCGATCGGTTTGAAGGTGGGTATCGACCATCTGGAAAATCCCAGAGTCGAAAAAGAAGAACACTACTTCAACGCCAAAAACACCAAGCTGTTGGATCTAGGATTACAGCCTCACTTGCTGTCTGATTCGCTGCTCGATTCGCTGCTCAACTTCGCGATCAAGTACAAACAGCGGGTAGACAATGACCAAATCCTGCCCAAGGTGAAGTGGAAGGGGTAAACCTTAAAAATGAGATTTTCTAAAAGGGAATCTCATTTTTGTTATGACTGCTTGATGTGCCTGAATCGTTGCTCGATCGCCTATCGTTCTTATGCGAATTGCTCTGTTCACCGAAACGTTTCTGCCCAAAGTCGATGGAATTGTGACCCGCCTGAGTCACTCCGTCGATCATCTTCAGCGATTGGGGCATCAGGTACTGGTGTTTTCACCAGAGGGAGGACTGACGGAATACAAAGGAGCAAAAATTCACGGAATTCCGGGGTTTCCGCTGCCGATGTATCCAGAGCTAAAGCTGGCTTTGCCGCGTCCTTCCATGCGGCAGGCTTTGGAAGAGTTTCGACCCGATCTGATTCATCTGGTCAATCCGGCGGTGCTGGGGCTGGGTGGGCTGTACTATGCCAAATCGCTGAATGTGCCGCTGGTTGCCTCTTATCACACGCACTTGCCCAAGTATTTGGAGCACTACGGCTTGGGAATGCTGGAAGGCGTAATGTGGGAGCTGCTGAAAGCAGTTCACAATCAGGCGCAGCTCAACCTTTGTACCTCGACCGCGATGCAGGATGCTCTGGTTTCCCACGGAATCGAGCGGGTCAAAGTCTGGCAGCGCGGCGTGGATACCGAGCTGTTTCAGCCAGACCTAGTGAGTAGTGAGATGCGATCGCGCCTGACTCAAGGCAATCCAGACTCGCCGCTGCTGCTCTACGTGGGTCGGCTGTCGGCAGAAAAGCAGATCGATCGAATCAAGCCTGTCCTAGAAGCCATTCCGAACGCCAGGCTAGCTTTAGTAGGCGATGGTCCCTATCGCGCTGAGCTAGAGAAACACTTTGCCGATACGCCCACGCACTTTGTCGGCTACCTAACGGGCAAAGACCTCGCGGCGGCGTTTGCCTCATCCGATGCCTTTGTATTTACGTCGCGCACGGAGACTTTGGGCTTGGTGCTGCTGGAAGCTATGGCGGCGGGCTGTCCAGTGATTGCCGCGAATGCAGGCGGTATTCCCGATATTGTCACAGATGGCGTGAACGGCTATTTGTTTGACCCCGATGCCGAGGGTGGAGCGATCGCCGCCACCCAGCGCCTTTTAGCAAATCAAGAGGCGCGAGAAACTTTGCGATCGAATGCGCGTCAAGAAGCAGAACGTTGGGGCTGGGCCGCCGCCACACGCCAGCTTCAAGGGTTCTATGAATCGGTGCTGTCGGCGCAGTCTTTTCAGTCAGCGGCATAAGTAGATGAACAAAAAGCTTCTGACTCTCCAGGTTCTTTGCGGATCTGGAGAGCTGTATCACTAAAATATCAGTAAGTTCAACTGTTCACCCAAGCGCGCCTCTTGCATTAATTCATTTCTCCCTTTGCCAAGTGCGTCAAGCCACTCAACCGGAATATACCAATCGTCACGCCAGTTAATTGTGGCTTGCGGTGGTACAAAACCAGGACAAAGCTTTTGGATTTGTTTTAGAGGCAACACGGGAAATGAAAAGCTTTGATGTATTAGAGTGCCATATGCAAATTCACAATTCTCAAAATAACTATCATAAAACTCTTTATCCACCCCCATAGCGTGGTGATATTGCTTCCACATTCTAGAAGGAGATAAAGATATAGTTCTATCAGCGATAAAGCCTCCCTTTATAACAGAATCAGGAGCAGTTTCATATAGGAGAACAAGAGCGCCTAATTCCATGCCAATTGGGCGCTTTCTTAACTCAATGCTCTTAGTGCCAGCAATAATACGTTCAGCATAAAGCTGCTTAATGCTGAGAGCCTTAATATGGTTAGCCTGCATAAACACCTCCAAGTTCAACGGCTTTTCTATAACGCTCTAAGGAAATACTATGCATAGTTTGTGGTGTTCCATTTAGGACACCATTGCTTAATAAGTCACTTCGACTAATTGCCTGACGAAGTGGCATTAAGAAATCGAACTCAACAGCATGTCGAATTTGTCCTTCTCCGCCGATCTGTTCTAATGTAAGAACGCCCCTTATACCTAAATCACTGTAGAGTTGAGCAGATGTTCCAATATATCGATTTACAATTCTGGCGATTGCTACAACACCAGATATAGGACGGCTAGCATAAAACAGTATCGATGCACCTCTCATGTCATCTTGAACACAACTGGGCTTACCGTAATAGACTGTCTTGCCAGCTTGAAATATTTGAATTAGAAACTGAGGACGAATTGGTATAACATAAGCCGTCCGAGGAGCATAAATTGACTCTGCGGGATATGTCAGATTGAGCCAGGAATGGAAAGAAAAACGATGAACGGAATTTGCATTAGAGTCCAGCAACTCAATAGTGGCATCGTTGCATTGAACCTGTGTAACTTCCTTTCTACCTTCAGGGTTATAAGAAGACCCAATAATTGACGGGAATAGATATTTTGCCTTATTTATAACGTCGAAATTATTGGTGTCCGGATTATAAAATAGTAGCTTTGTTAAAAACCATTCTGGTTGATGATCTTCTCGTTCGTATATTTCACGCCCTATACCTTCTACCCAAAAACCATAACGTTCAAAGAATGGAATAAGCTCATACCAATTTACTGTGAAGCTGCACAAATCATTGAGAGCTGAAACCTTTGATTCAGGA
>JBBSFA010000312.1:0-4947 GCA_038239185.1 Elainellales cyanobacterium
CCTCTAGCCGATCGCCCCCCATGACCCAAATCGAGGTCAGCAGCAGCCAGCCTATTACATTCAGTCGCGCATCAAACAGCGGCACATCGAACAGCGAAAACGCCACACAGCCCCAAAACGCTGCCAAATAGCCCAGCAGAATCGCGCGTTCCTGCCCCTGAGTTTGGAGCTGAGTCTGCATCAGTCGCCGCACCGCTCGGAAGCAGATCACCCCCACCCAAACCGTGAGCGCGATCGCCACCAGCAGCCCTGCCTCACAGCCCAGCATCAGCCACAGATTATGCGGATGCCCCACGTAGGTTTCTTGCGCGTTCAGCCCGACGATCCGCTTGGGATACTGAAACTTGTAGTTGCCCAAGCCCCAGCCAAATAGGGGGCGTTCGCGAATCAGATCGATCGCAATTCGCCAGATTAGCAACCGCGATTCATCTGTCCAGGTGCCCAAAAGCTGAGTCCGTCCGCCAATGCCCAATGCCGTCACGCCTGCCGCTATGCCGCCGACGCTGACCAAGCCCGCAAGCCAAATTGCCCGACTGGTGCGGCTCAACAGGCTGACTAGAATGAGCTGCGAAACGGCAACCAGCAGCCCATTTCGCGACCCAGCGCTGAAGATGCCCAGCAGATTCAGAAAGGTAGCTGCATACAGCCAAGCGGGATGTGCTAGCGATCGCTCTTTTGAGTGTCCAGCCGATTGCCGCCAGTGATAGCAAAGAATTAGCCCCAACCCCAGCGCAAATATCACGACCAGATAAGCCGCCAGCGCGTTCGGATGCCCAAACGTCACCATCGCCCGTCCTTCATGCGGACGATCGCGGAGCCATTTGACAAAGCCCAGCCGCCGAATCGGGCGGTTGACCCAGGGCGATCGCAGCAGATACTCGGCAAAAGCCAGCAGGTTTAGCGGGATGGAGGTCAGCACCAGATCCAACGCCAGTCGCTCTAGCTGACCGATGCCTCTGAGAAAATAGGGCAACACCGCAAACATGAGGAAATAGGGGAAATAGTTGGTGAGCTGAAGGAATGCCTCGCCGCGATCGAAGGCCAAACAGCAGCTAATCACCATCAAGCCGCTGATCCACAGCAGTCCAGTTTGCAGCGGCGGATCGAGCAGCGATCGCCTAAAGGCTCGCCACAGATAAATCGTGTCCGCTAGCAGCCCCACGATGCCGACATAGGAGAGATACGGCAGGGCGATCGTGCTGAAGCGAAAGATCTGACGGAAGCGATCGAATCTAGGCGGCAAGCTTTGCATTTTCCAACTTTAATACGCGCCTTCCCCAGTTACCACCACCCAGATCGTGCGGATCAGAATAT
Source organism: Elainellales cyanobacterium (assembly GCA_038239185.1). GTDB lineage: Bacteria > Cyanobacteriota > Cyanobacteriia > Elainellales > Elainellaceae > FACHB-886. The sequence continues at coordinate 1,315 of JBBSFA010000312.1, forward strand.
AGATATCGAGCCAGACTGACCAGTTTCGCACATAGTAAGCATCCAGATTGACACGCTCTTGATAGGTAATGTTATTGCGCCCAGAGACTTGCCAGAGTCCGGTTAACCCCGGTATCACCTTGGTGTACAGCGGGAATTTATTGCCATAGCGCTCAATTTCTTCATCGACGATCGGGCGAGGTCCCACTAGACTCATCTCACCGCGCAGAATATTCCAGAGCTGCGGCAGTTCATCCAGGCTAGTGCGACGCAGAAATCTGCCCACGCGAGTCACACGCGGATCGCGGCGCAGCTTGTGGTCTTTTTCCCAGGCATCTTGCAGTTCGGGATGCTTCTCTAAGTAGTCTTGCAGCGACTTGGCAGCATTGGGAACCATCGTGCGGAACTTCCAGGCTTTGAAGTGCTTGCCGCCCTGTCCGATCCGCGTCTGAAGATAAAAGATTGATCCAGGCGAGTCCAGCTTGATCAGAATCGCGATCGCCACAATCAGCGGCAGCAGAATCAAACCGCCAATCAAGGTTGCCGCCAGATCGATCGAAAACTTTGCCAGCCTGGGTCCAGGCATCAGCAGCCGCTGGCGCACTTCTAGCCCCAATATCCCGCCCATATCTTTGGCAGACACCCAGAGGCTAGAAAACTCAAACAGGTCGGGGATGATCAACAGATGCGCGAAGGCAGTGCCGTATCGCTCCAGAATTTTCAGCAGCCGATCGCGCTTTACTCCCGGCATTGCCACGATCGCATAGGGAATCTTGCGCGATCGGGCGAGCACTGGCGCGAGGCGCACCCCGCCCACGACCGGAACCCCATGCAAAAGCCCGTGCTTCTGGGGGTCATCGTCCAGCACCAGCACGGGCTTTAGCCCAATACTAGGGCGTTGCTTCAGCGTTTTGACTACCATCTCCCCGGTTTTTCCAGCTCCCAGCACCATCACCGGATAGCCCCACCAGCTACATCGGGCAAAGATCAATCGCACCAAAGCCCGAAACAGCAGCACTAGGACGATCGACAGTCCCCAGGCAATGATAAACACGGCTCTGGAGTAGATTTCGCCTTCACGCCGCAAAAACAGCATTGCGGTCAGCGCTAGATAAATCAAAGTCGTAATCAAAGTCGTCCAACGCATCTCATCGATCGGGCTTTGGGCGACACCGGGATACAGCCCCACGAGCGCGTAAGCCGCGACGAACAGCGCCAAGACGGGATAAAACTGCCAGTAGACCCAGGAGTGAAAGTGCTCCTCGACCAGCATTCGCAGGTAGACGCTAGACACCCAGGCGACGATTAGGGCGGCGACATCTGCGCCAATCATCAGGACAAAGGTGGGATAGGCTCGCGTCGAAATAGTAATTGCCAAGAGTGCAGGCTGTAACGTGCGATTAAGTTGCATTACAAAACATTTCTCCTCACGCCCCTACTTTACGGCATTCGATCGCAGTTTCAGCGATCGCGCACTCTTTTCTTGCAGAGAGAGGGATCTGTTCTCATCTACAACAGAGCATTATGAAGACCGGAATTCTGCCCACTTTTGCGCGACAAATTCCGCGAGTTGGCTCTGGAAGCGATCGGGCGAAAACCTTTCAGCGTTTTGCCTTGCCGCTTCTGGACTCAGCCAGGAGAAATCAGACTCAAACCGCCGCACGGTTTCGATTAGACTTGTAGCCGTTTGCTCTGGGAAAAACAGCCCTGTCTTCTCAGAAATGACCGTTTCAGTCACGCCGCCCTTGCCATAGGCAATTACAGGCGCTCCGGCAGCTTGGGCTTCCACCGCCGCAATGCCAAAATCCTCTTCGGCAGCATAGACAAACGCCTTGCAGCGCTGCATATAGTCCGCCACGATCGCCTCTGGTTGATGACGCAAAATTTGCACATTCGGTTTCGCAAGCGATCGCAGTCGTTCCCAGTCGGAGCCATCGCCCACGATGACCAGCGGCAAACCAAGCTGATTAAACGCTTCCACGACCAGATCCACCCGCTTGTAGGGCACAAATCGAGACAGCGTGAAATAGAATTCTTCGCGCGGCAGGGTCGGCACAAAGCGATCGACTGCCACAGGCGGATAGATCACCGTAGCCGGACGACGATAGGTTTTCCAGATTCGCCGCGCCACATAGCGAGAGTTGGCAATGAAATGATCAACGCGATTGGCGCTTGCCAAATCCCAGAGCCGCAGGTAGTGCAGAATCATCTGAGCCGCGATCGCCTTGATGCCGCGATCGAGCCGTGCCCCCTGCAAATACTGCTGCTGCAAGTCCCAGGCATAGCGAATCGGCGTATGCACATAGCAGATGTGGAGCTGATCGGGACGGGTGATCACGCCTTTGGCAACGGCATGATTGCTCGACAAAATTAGGTCATATGGCGACAGATCGAACTGTTCGATCGCCAAGGGCATCAACGGCAAATATTGACGGAAGTGTTTTTTGGCAAACGGCAGCTTCTGCAAAAACGAAGTGGTGACAGGTTTGTGGTGGATAAAGCCCCGCTGTTCTTCGGTCAGAAACTCCACCAGGCTAAACAGATCGGCATCTGGATAGAGTCCCAAGATCTGCTCTACGACTCGTTCTGATCCGGCATAAGTCACCAGCCATTCGTGAATGACTGCTGTTTTCACTTCGCTCACGCTCACACTCCCCACTCAAAATTTGCCCATATCCTTACTACCGCTCATTACGCGAGTTTCAGAGACGGCTCAACGACTGCCAAATCTCAAGTTCTATGCCACCTGGCGCTTCTCGGAATACTGCTGTGGCTCTGGTAGCGATCGACCCAAGCGGTGATGCTGCTCCACCAAACTCGCTAAGACATCCTGAGCATTCTCCAAGGCTTCCTGATAGGTATCACCATGAGTGTGGGCATACGAACCGAATTCAGGCAGGCTCACCACATACGTCTGATCTTCATCAGACCACTGAATCACAATGCTGTACTTCATTCGTTATCCTCCTGCTGTATATGTTCCAGCTCTGCGAGAGCCTCCATTACGTCCTTTTCCTGATATCGCTTGGCATCAGCCCCATCTTTACCCGAAATGACTACGGGTTTGGGCAATAACGGGTGATACCACATTGTATGGCTACCTTTGCCCCGTCCCGGTTCCAGAGCAAATCCCGCTTCACGAACCATTTGCTTCAACTCTCTAATTTTTTTGGGCATCAGGCAAAACAAACGCTAGCCCTATTCTCGCAAAGAGTGCCACTGAGCAGGCGTGATCAGTCCTATCGCAGGGCTAGGATCTGAGATACCGTCGCTGGAGGTCGATCGCATCAAACAAATCGCTGAGGCTATAGATGACTTCCGCGATCGATTGCTTGAATCGCTGATCATCGGTCAATTCTGCTAGGTTCATCAGGAATTGAATTTCGGTCTGAATCGCTTCTGACAAAACCGCATAGTTCGATCGGATGACCTGATGAATGGGTTCCATAGGGCTTTTATGGTGCAACACCCTTTAATATAGTGTCATTGAATGGCACTGTCAATCGAAAATATTTCCGCTTAATGGGATTGCCATTTAATGACACTGCCATGAATGGACAGCTTTTGTCAAAATCAGGACTTGTAGCAAACTAAACTGAATCTGACGAATGTCCATCCGTAACAAAATTAAAGCGATGGCAGTTTCTAAGGGAG
>JBBSFA010000313.1:0-4946 GCA_038239185.1 Elainellales cyanobacterium
AACAGTCAGAATCGTTGCCTCAGACTCCGTCACAGTCGGGGGAGATACCTCTGTCACTAACTTGGCTAGGCTCGCCACTCAAACTATAGGGCAGAACGCAGGCGCAGCCGGAAATCTCGAAATCCAAACCGATCGATTACAGGTATTGCCAGGTGGGCAAATTATCTCTACTACATCAGGGAGTGGGCATACCGGAGACATTCGGATTCAAGCCAATGAGGTCAATTTAACCGGAACAGCACCCAGCGATTTCAATGGCACCCCCGTAGAAGCCTCCAGCGGTATATTTGCTGGAACTCTTCCTGCTTCGCAGGGCAATGGCGGCGAAATCAATATTCGATCGCAGCGGTTGAGTCTCAGCGATGGCGCGCTGGTGCAAGCCAGCACCTATGGCAGCGGCGATGCCGGAAACGTGGAGATCAACGCCTCTGATATCGATGTATCAGGCACCTCCGAGAGTGGACAGCGATCGGGCATTCTAGCCACTTCTGGCGGACTGCCCAACGCTAGCTTTTTTGAAGATCGATCGGCAACGGGCAGAGGCGGCAACGTCCACATCACCACAAACCTCCTGACCGTTCGAGATAACGCCGTAATTGCAGTCAACAACCGCAACCCAAGCTCACCCGGAGCCGGAACGCTGCAAATCCAGGCTCAACTCGCCTCACTAGACAACCACGCCCAACTCAACGCCGAAACAGAATCGGCAGGAGCCAACATCAACCTGCCGCAGATCGGCTTGCTGCTGCTACGTCGGCAAAGCAGCATCACCACCAACGCCGGAACCACCAGCAACCGAGGCATGGGCGGCGACATCAACATCAACGGCGGTTTTGTCATCGCCGCCCCTGCCGAAAACAACGACATCACCGCCAACGCGCGTGACGAAGATGCAGGCAACGTCGCACTTACCGCCAACGTGATAGGCATCACACCGCAACTGCGCCAGACTTCCCAAAGCGACATCACCGCCACCTCCGATCGCGGCATCAGCGGCACTATCAGCATCAGCCAACCGCAAACCAACCCCGCGCAAAATCTAGTCGTCTTACCCAACTTAGTAGTTGATGCCACCGGACTGATCGCACGGCGCTGTGCCGCGATTAGCACTAGGGCAGCTAGCGGCGATCGCACCATCAACAGCTTCGTGGTCACAGGTCGGGGCGGGTTGCCGATGAGTCCAGGCGAGGCTCACGGCAGCGATGCCGCTTTCGCACCTTGGGCAACGCTGACTCCAGGCGCAAGCAGCGACCAGCGATCGAGCCGAGCCATTGACCAGCAGGGGGCGATCGTGGAAGCCCAGGGCTGGATCACTAATTCAGAAGGCAAAATAGAACTAGTGGCTCAAACGCCAAACTTTAAGCTCAATGTCAGTGAACCCCCCGCGAGCTGTTCCCCTTGAACCAAATGTAGAACGGCGAGGGGAATTCAACCATGACTAAGCGATTGATTGTGGTCTTCCTGCGAGGTGCGGTGGATGGGCTGAATGTGGTTGTGCCCTATCAAGAGGCGGCTTACTATGCGGCTCGTCCCCGCATTGCCATTCCCCAACCGGGTAAAGCGGGTGGCGTATTGGATTTAGATCACCAATTTGGGCTGCATCCGGCTTTAGTCAATAGCTAAGCGGCTTTGAATCAATTCTTGCAAAGCAATAAACTTGGACTCCAGCAGATTCACTAACGAGTCAGCGTTTGATAACGCTTGCTGATGCGATTGCTGTTCCAATTTAGCCGCCGGAAGAGAGAGCGATCGCCCCGACGCTAGCAGCAGAGCCTTTAATGTAATGCGCTTCTCGCCCCACGCTCGCATAATCTTGCTGAAGAATTGCCAATTTCAAGTTCTCCAGATGCTCTGGCAAAGTCTCCAGCAAAGTCTGCAAGATTTCAGCTTCAAATTCCAAGTTTTCCCCAGAAATTTGGTGTAGATAGTTCCAATCTAACAAGGGTTCTAAATCGTTAGGGGCGATCGCCGCTTCTGCTTCAGATTCTACTGCATCAAGTTGATCTAGAGTGGGGATATCTATGTCAGGCTCAACTACATCAGATAAGTCTATTAAAGCACTCGCGCGAGCTTCAATAATTTGACTCCAGTAGGCTAATTTCTGGGCTAAAAGAGCCTTTTGAACCGGTTTTCTCAAGTAATCATTCATTCCCGCCTGCATACAGCGATCTTGATCCTCTTTCATCGCATTTGCGGTCATTGCAATAATTACAATTTCATTGTTTATATTCCGCAGACGGCGAATTCTTTCTGTTGCTACGTAGCCGTCCATGATCGGCATCTGGCAATCCATTAAAATCAGGTCATAGTTGATTTGAGAAAGCAAATTCAGTACTTCTCTGCCGTTGGCAGCAACATCAGCAGTCAGACCCAATGTTTTGAGTTGGTTGAGTGCAACTTTTTGGTTGATGACGCTGTCTTCCGCCAATAGAATCTTCAGCGACTGGATAGCCAACGTCGCCTGCCCGCTTGCGGCTTCAGCCACCTGCATTCCCCAGATTTCCGCTTGATCTCGGATGATTTTGCGGCTGGTTGCATGATCGTCTACAACTAGCAGGCGCAATCCTACCAGAGCACTTTGGGTTGCGTTGGCGATCGGGACAGAACCCTGCACACAGGCAGGGACGGTTGGATCAATCAGCAGAGCAATTTCCAACCCCTTAGCATCCGCAGAAGCCGCCATCAGATCAATGATTTCCTCAGCGCAAAGCACCAGGTTAAAATCGAGAATTTCTAGCTCCATTTCACCCGCTTCTATCTTCGAGAAGTCGAGAATATCGTTGAGTAACGTCAGCAAGTTATCGCCGCTGACGCGAATCGTTTCGGCAAAATCGCGCTGTCGAGCATCTAGATTAGTGTCTAGCAGCAAGCCCGTCATGCCCAGCACAGCATTCATCGGGGTGCGAATCTCATGGCTCATCGTGGCTAGAAACGCGCTTTTCATCAGGGCTGCTTTTTCTGCCTGCTCACGCGCCCGATCAAGCTCCCGATTTTGTTGAGCAAGATGGTCTCGCTGTTGCGCTTCCTGGGCTTGAATGCGTTTGCGATCGCCAATATCAACCGCCATGCCTTCGTAGCAGCAAACTTGTCCTTGCTCATCTCGCACTGCTCGTATACTTGTCAATATCCAAATCATGCTGCCATCTTTACGATAAACCTGGTGCTCAAAATCCGAGATTTGCATCTGATTTTGCAGCAGAGTCGTAACCTGATCGCGCTGATCTGGATCAACATAGAGCTGACGAGCAATGTCATCGATGGTAGCCATTAGCTCCTGGGGTGAATCGTACCCAAAGAGTTTAGCTAAGGCTGGATTGGCAGCTAAAACCCGCCCTTCCGGTGTAGTCCGAAAAATACCCTCGATCGCATTCTCAAAGATACTGCGATAGTTCTCTTCAGCTTGCCTCAGTTCAGCTTCAACCTGCTTACGCTCAGTAATATCAATCCCGGTGCTAAATATATTGAACCTTCTCTTCAGCATCTAGAAGCGCCGTATTCGACCAGGCAATCAGACGGCGATCGCCTGTTCGGGTCTGCCAATAGGTTTCGTGGCTGTTTGGAAAACCCTGTGCTCTCAAGTGGGCAAAAGTCACTTGAGCAATCGCTGCATCGGTGGCATCTAAAAAGACCGTCCAGAAAAGCTTGCGCTGAACTTCCGCAAAAGCCTAGCCTGTGACTGTTTCGCAGCGTTGGTTAAATCGAATGATCTGTCCCTGAGTATTCAGAACCACGACTAGCGCATCGGTCGTGTCAAGAATTGCACTCGTAAAATCGCGCTCCTGTTCCAGAACGGTTTCAGTGCGCTGGCGCTGGCGTATTTCGCGATAGATTAAGTTAAAAACAACCGCTAGCAGAATAAACTCTAGGGTAACGCCCAGGAGTGAAGTGTCAATCACCTGAGAGGTTTGTACTCTCACGGATTGAACCCATTGCCGTAAATCAGATGATTCGCGATCGACCCTTTGCGGACTCTCAGTCTGAGCTTGGATTAATTGCGCCAAATTGAGCAGATGCCACTGGGATAATCCCGTCACGGTAATCAACACGGTTGAAACCATCCCGAACCAAAGCGCGAGCTGCTTAATGAAAAGCTGCGGGGGTTTTGGCGCTAGAGCAGCCGCAAGGCTCGATCGCTGCACCTCTGCGAAGTTTCGCCGTAGTTCTAGCTGAACGACAACCTGTCGGGCTAGTGCTTTTAGCGTCTGAATCTGCTCTGAGGTGAGCTGTCGGGGAACGTGATCAATCACACAAAGGGTTCCCAAAGCATATCCTTCAGCCGTAACCAACGGCACTCCCGCATAAAACCGGACGTAAGGCTCTCCCGTGGTCAAGGGATTATCAGCAAATCGCGTATCAGCTAGCGCATCCGGCACGACGAGCATATCGTTTTGCAAAATAGCATGAGCGCAGACCGCTAATTTGCGATCGGTTTCTGAAGCAGTCACCCCTACCCGCGATTTGAACCATTGTCGATCGCGATCGATGAGGCTGACGAGGGCGATCGGCGTTTGGCAGAGGTAAGCCGCAATCTGAGTAATATCATCAAACGCTGGTTCTGACACAGTGTCCAGAATTTTGCATTGCTGAAGTGCTGCAAGTCGCTCTAGTTCATTAGCAGGGTAGGGGCGATCAGCATACTCAGAAGATTAGAGTGTTGAGATTGGCTTGCTAAGCGTTATTTCGCGGTTGAATTCTAAAGGATTATGAAACCTACACTGAATGATCTCGGAATTCCCAAGCTTTGCCTAATCTTTCAGAGGATTGCGACTGCGTTCTTCAATTTCTTCCAGCGTTTGCAGTACGAGCCGCTTCGCTTGAAGCTTCCAGCCTCGCTTTTGCAATGCGATCGCCGCCGCCCCGCCTAGCACTGTGGCGATCAAATCTAGGGGCTGAAAAAATGAAATGCCTAGCAGCAACCCTAATCCAGCGATCCCCCAGAAAGGCAA
>JBBSFA010000314.1:0-4938 GCA_038239185.1 Elainellales cyanobacterium
GAACACTGTGGCTAAAGCCTGATTTTCAGACTCAATCTGGCTGACCTGCTGCGTGTAGGTTTGCGCGTCAGCTAGCTGCCCTTGCAGTACCGTCAACTGACTGTCCAGGGTTGCTTTCTGCTTTTCTAAATCTGCATTTTGGCTGCTGAATACCGCCCAAGCCCCGCCAGTCAAAGCCACCAACGCGACTGCGACTGCCGCACCAATGTAATAGGGTCTGGGGTCGCTCTGGACTTGCCCTGCGGGTCTGAGTCCGGCTTCAGTCGGGCGCTGGGTGCGATCGTTAAGGAAATTAATATCTAGACCGTACATCTTACCAAGTCTCCCATTACCATGCTTCTCGTAGCCCTAACCCCAACACCACCCCCAATCCCACTCGCTGAGCCGATGCCAAATCTTGATTTACCTCTAGCGACAGGGCTGATACAGGATCAACCTGGCTAGCGGGTAAGCTCAGGCGCTGCGAAAAGAACTCATCGAGCTGCCCGATCGAACCGCCAGGTCCTGCCAAGAGCAACTGAGCGACCTCCATATTTTCGCCTTGATTATGGTAGAAGTCGATCGATCGCCGTAGCTCATCAGCAAGTTCACCCAGCACCCGCAGCATTGCTGCTGTGCCGGGATTGGTGCCGCCGGCTTTGGGCATTGTTCCCATACTGTCCATCGGGGTCACCGGAACCGTCATGCCTTGCAGCAGATCCGTGTTGCGGGAGGGCGGCAAATTCATCGCACGGCTGAGCGCATTCTGGACTTGGTAGGTGCCGATCGGCACGGTGCGGGAAAACTGGGGCACGCCATCCACGACGATCGAAATCTCAGTGTTCTCAAACTCAATATCGACGATCGCTGCTGCCTCTTGGGGCGTGAACTGCCGGAGCTGCTGCCGAATCGTGCGAATCAGCGAAAAACTGCTGATTTCCAAAATATCAACCAGCAGCCCTGCCTGCCGAAACGTTTCCATATAGGCATCGGTGACTTCCTTGCGGGTGGCAACTAGGAGCACCTGCACCTTTTCAATCCCGTCTTCATCCACAAAGAAGCCGAGCTTTTGATAATCCACATCGGCTTCGTCGCGGGGGAAAGGCAGATACAGCCCTGCCTCTTGGTTTAGCACCATCTCGCGCAGTTCGCGATCGTCTAGCTCTGCCGGAACCGGAATGATCCGCGTTACGGTATCGCGACCGCTAGGAATGGCGGTGGCAGCATGTTTGACCTTCAGCTTGCTTTCTGCCATCACCGACTGAATAATCTCTGCCATTGCCCCCGGATCTAGAATCTGCCCTTCCTGGAAAATCCCTTCTGGGACATCAGCCGACGCAAGCGTGAGCAACTGAAAGCCTGCGCCTTTTTTCTTCAGACGCGCCACATTAACTCGATCTGGCGTTAGCTCAACGCCAATTCCCTTCGGCTTTTTCGAGAATACATTTTTGAGGCTATCCACAGCGTTTGTCCATTAACTCACAGGTAAAAAGGCAGATACAGCGGGTCTAGAGGGCGATCGACTAAGCTTCACCTAGCCAAAAATCAACGTGCATTTGAGAAAAAGATAGAAGTTGAGATTTGACCCAATTTCTAACCAACCAGGATACCCAAACTCTGAAATTTCGGAGCGAATTCTCCTAAATCTAACTTGCTGCATGGTAGCTGCATGGTAACAATCTGGACAGTGGCAGCACAGCAGATCTGTATCCTTATTATTAAGGATACAAATCTTGGCGAAAAAATTCCACTATAAACGCTATCTATAGAGGGAAAGCTTAGCACGGGACTCCAGATTTGGCGTGAAAAACGGAAATTCGGGGCTGTGAGTCAGTGGATGATAGGCTAAGGAACTAGAGCCAATAGATCGAGATTTGCGAAGGAGTTAATTTGTCATGCAAAACAAAACGTGGCGAAAAATCGGCATCTTTGCGCTGCTGGGATTGATGTTGAGCTGGGCGATCGCGAGCTGCACCCCCACGCCTTCGGGTCAGTCTAATTCGAGGCAAGCAGGCGGCGAGGTTGAGTTTTGGACAATGCAACTCCAGCCGCAGTTCACCGATTACTTTAATCAACTGATTTCGCAGTTTCAGCAAGAGAATCCCGGCATCAAGGTGAAGTGGGTCGATGTACCGTGGGCGGATATGCAAAGCAAAATCCTCACGGCAGTTTCCGCTGGAACCGCCCCCGATGTCGTGAACTTGAATCCAGACTTTGCGGCGCAGCTAGCCGGACGGAATGCCTGGATGGATCTGGACGGTAAGGTTGCAGCAGGCGATCGCGCTCAATATCTCCCCAAAATCTGGCAGGCAAACACGCTAGAGAGCAAAAGCTTTGGGATTCCCTGGTATCTTTCGACCAGCATCACGATCTATAACCAGGATCTGCTGAAGCAGGCAGGTGTAGCGAAACCGCCGACCACCTATGCAGAGCTTGCCCAAGTCGCCAAGCAGGTGAAAGAAAAGACCGGAAAATATGCCTTCTTCATGACGTTTGTGCCGGAAGATTCGGGAGAGGTTTTGCAATCGTTTGTCCAGATGGGCGCACCGTTGCTGGACGCGCAGGGCAAAGCTGCCTTTAATACGCCAGATGGCAAAGCTGTTTTTCAATACTGGACGGATCTGTACAAGCAGGGATTTTTGCCCAAGGAGGCGCTGACGCAGGGACACCGACGGGCGATCGAACTCTATCAGTCGGGCGAAGTGGCATTGCTTTCAACCGGATCGCAGTTTTTGAAAACGATCGACACGAATGCGCCTGCGGTGGCAAAAGTTTCTGCGGTTGCCCCCCAAATTTCTGGGAGCACTCAGAAAAAGAATGTGGCGGTGATGGATTTGGTGATTCCTCGCAATACCGATGTGCCCGATGCGGCATTGAAGTTTGCGCTGTTTGTGGCAAACGACACGAATCAGCTCTCGTTTGCTAAAGCGGCAAATGTGTTGCCTTCTACGCAGAAAGCGCTGCAAGACCCGTATTTTACTGCGATCGCCGCCACCGCCCCACCGCTCGACCAAGCCCGGATGATCAGCGCCAAACAGATGCAGGATGCGGAGGTTTTACTGCCCAACATCAAAGACATCAAGCAGCTACAGAAGATTGTGTACGATAATTTGCAGGCGGCAATGCTGGGTGAAAAAACGATCGATCAAGCCGTGACCGATGCAGCAGCCGACTGGAACGAACGATAAAAGATTGACGGATCGGCATTCAAAAGACATCTACCGTTAGCAAGTTGTATCGACGGTTAAGCCTGCCCTAGGGTGGAACGAGTCTTTCCGCTTCAGCTTGCTATGACCGATGAACTAACCGCCGAAGAGAAACGCCTCAGCGAGGATCGCGATCGCACTGCCTACTGGAGACGTTGGGGATCGTACCTCAGCGATCGCCAGTGGGGCACAGTCCGAGAGGATTACAGCGAAGACGGGTCAGCCTGGGCGTATCTTCCACATGACCAGGCGCGATCGCGGGCTTACCGCTGGGGGGAAGACGGAATAGCGGGGCTGTGTGATAACCATCAGCGGTTGTGCTTCTCGATCGCGCTGTGGAACGAGCAAGACCCGATTTTGAAAGAGCGGCTGTTTGGCTTGTCGGGAGAGGAAGGCAACCACGGCGAGGATGTCAAAGAATATTATTTCTATCTGGATAATTTGCCGTCTCATGCCTACATGAAGGCGCTCTATAAATATCCGCAGCAGGCTTTTCCCTATGCCGAACTAGTAGAGGAAAATCAGCGACGCGATCGAAGTGCATCTGAATATGAGCTGCTGGATACAGGTATCTTTGACGACGATCGCTATTTCGATGTGTTGATCGAGTATGCCAAAGCTGCGCCAGAAGATATTCTGATTCAGTTTACGGTGATCAATCGATCGAGTGAGCTTCAGCCGCTGCATCTGTTACCAACGCTGTGGTTTCGCAATACCTGGTCATGGCAAGCCGAGTCGCAGGAAAAACCGAGCCTTAAGGTCTTGAGTGCGGGCGATCTAGTGCAAGTTTTGGAAGCTGATCATTCTGCCCTGGGAACACGCTGGCTGTACTATGAAGGACTACCCGAACTGCTGTTCACAGAGAACGAAACGAATACAGAGCGGATATTTGGGCAGGAAAATCGATCGCCCTATGTCAAAGATAGTTTTGATAACTACGTAATTCATCACCAAAAGTCAGCTGTTAATCCAGCGCAGGTCGGCACAAAAGCCGCCGCACACTATGTCCAGACGATCGAGCCGAACGGAACTTGGGTAGTGCGGTTGCGCCTTTGCGATTCGGCTGATCTTCCCGATCCGTTTGGGGCAGAATTTGAGCAGGTGATGGGCGATCGGATTTGTGAAGCCGATCGGTTTTATCAGCGGATCACGCCCAATTTGCCGCTAGAAGAAAGCCAGATTCAGCGACAGGCATTTGCCGGAATGCTGTGGAGCAAGCAGTTTTATCACTATGTCGTCGAAGATTGGCTGAAAGGTAAATCGCCTACATCTCCGCAGCCGCGAAATAGCGACTGGACTCACCTAATTAGCGAGGATGTTTTGTCCGTTCCGGACACCTGGGAATATCCCTGGTTTGCCACCTGGGATTTGGCGTTTCAGGTAATCCCTTTGGCAATCATTGATCCGGATTTCGCCAAGCAGCAGTTGCTCCGCCTGACGCGGGAATGGTACATGCACCCCAACGGACAGATTCCTGCCTACGAATGGGATTTTGGCGATGTCAATCCTCCCGTTCATGCTTGGAGCAGCTTGGCGCGTCTATGAGATTGAACAGCAGCTTTATGGACGGCAGGATCAGCAGTTTCTAGAACGGATTTTCCAGAAGCTCCTGTTCAACTTCACCTGGTGGGTCAACCGCAAAGATGTTGGCGGCAAAAACGTCTTCCAGGGCGGCTTTCTAGGACTCGATAACATTGGAGTCTTCGATCGCAGTTCCGAACTGCCGACGGGTGGCTCCCTGGAACAAGCCGAC
>JBBSFA010000315.1:0-4934 GCA_038239185.1 Elainellales cyanobacterium
ATATTGCATCAATTTCTGAACTCTTACGAGTAGCGCAAGAAATTCGGATTTTTCCTCTGCTTAAACTGGATGGGGAACCCTCCTTATATTTGGAGACAGTCATCGAGGAATTGACCCGTCAAGGTTTTGATGTGCGGGTACAATCCGTTCCATACGAATTTCAAAAGGGTGGCAATCAAATGTTGAAAGTTAATCGTAAACGGTCAGCAGCGTAACATAGTCCCATGAACTCGACCGTTGAAAATGGGTCGGCTATCCTTTCCGATCGCGCCAAACTCCAGGAGGTATGCCTACAAGTCGCTTAAAGGCACGATTAAAAGCTGCTTCTGACTCGTAACCGACTTGAATGGCAATTTTGGCAATGCTATCGTCAGTATCCTGCAACTGACGATAGGCTAATTGGAGCCGCCAATACGTCAAATACTTCATGGGAGACTGTCCAACCAGTTGGGTGAAACGGCTAGCCAAGGCTGAACGCGACATCCCAATTCGGGTGGCTAACTCCGAAACAGTCCAAGGATGGGCAGGGTCAGCGTGAATCTGCTCCAGGGCTTGACAAACAATAGGATCTTTCAATGCAGCCAGCCAACCAACCTCATGAGCTGGCAAATTCTGCATAGAGTTCCGCAAAATCTCCATGAACATTAGCTCGACCAGACGGGTCAGTGAACACATGCTCCCCGATCGAAAGCTATCTGTTTCTTGGATAATGTAGCGCACGCCCATTTCTAACAGCGGCGCTGTAGGCTCTGCAAACGCTCGCACATGAATCAGCTTGGGCAAGGTTTTGAGGAAGGGGTGCATTAGCATTGCTTCACACTGCAAGAATCCGCAGACCAGGTTGCTCACTGCACCACCACCGCCGTACTTCATTAGCAAAGGTTCAGTCCAGGGTGGCTCAGGCAATAAGCGGCTAACCAGCACTGCCTCTTGATCCAAGCGATCGCCCAGGATATGAGAATCTCCATGAGGAAAAATAATAATGTCGCCCTGGGACAGTAGTGTCTGGGTGCCATCGTTCGCTTCAACCCAGCAGTTTCCTTTAGCGATGATGTGGAAAGGAAGCAGTTGTTTCGTCCGAGCCTGCAATGCGTTGGCAAAATCGGCGTGGGGTAAAGATTGAATTGCCCAGGGCGCAGACAGTTCGGGGCGGAGGGAGATTGCCCCTGAAAAACGAATGAGGCTCAGGATGTCAGAGAGAATATCCCTGGGTAAAGGGCGCAAGTCAGAGCGACTTTCTGGAGTTTCAGTCAAAAATGGCAGAGCTTGAGTCATTGTCCCTCCAGATTAAATCATTCAGGATAGAGCTATAGAAATTTGCGATCGGATAACTCCTTCGGATGAATCCTGTAGCAGCGTTACTTCACAGTAGACCAAGCTCGATCGCATTCGACTGTTCTGTAAACTTTCTTTCTCAAATTACTTTCTTTCTCAAATTCAGGAGACTGAATGATGACCGTACAACCTTTTCCTCCCACTATACAAAATAAGATCGCTCGAATTTCAGCGTTTCTTTATGGTCTGGTCTGCTATGCAATTTCCTTTGTGACCCTTCTTTATGCCGCTGGATTTGTGGGAAATTTTCTCGTTCCCCGCTCGATTGATTCAGCACCCGTGATTTTCTGGGGCAATGCCTTGCTGGTCGATGCTGTTTTAATCGGGATCTTTGGCATTCAACACAGTGTCATGGCTCGCCCAGGCTTCAAAAACTGGTGGACTCAGTTTGTCCCGAAGCCTGTCGAACGAAGTACCTATGTCCTGTTTTCTAGCCTCTGCTTGAGTGCGCTGTTCTATCTCTGGCAACCCATTGGCGGCACCATTTGGAATATCACAAATACCACGGGGAGCGCTATTCTCTATGCCTTGTGTGCGTTTGGTTGGTTGCTGTTGCTAGCGTCAACGTTCTGGATTAATCACTTCGATCTGTTTGGTCTACGCCAAGTCTGGCTCTATCTGCGCGGTAAAGAATATACCCAGCTCAAGTTTGCGATCCCAGGCGGTTACAAATATGTCCGTCATCCGCTCTATGTCGGTTGGCTTTTAGCCTTCTGGTCAACGCCAACGATGACGGTGACTCACTTGGTGTTTGCAGCGATTACAACTGTGTATATTCTGATTGCCATTCAGTTTGAAGAACGCGATCTAGTCGATGTGCATGGCAAGGCATATGTTGATTATCGTCGCCAAGTTCCGATGCTAGTTCCCTTTACTCACCACCGCCAGCGTGAACAATAAGCAAATACGAAACACATAATCATAAGGAGATTTGTGATGGGCAGTGAAAATATTTATAATGGAAGTTGTTTTTGTGGCGCAGTTCAGTTTACGGTCAGCGGTGAGCCGGCGGCAATGGGCTACTGCCACTGTGAATCTTGTAGACGCTGGTCAGCAGGTCCCGTTAATGCCTTCACTTTATGGCAACCGGAGGCGGTTCGGGTTACGCAGGGGGCTGAAAATATTGGCACTTACAACAAGACCCCGAACAGCGATCGCAAATGGTGTAAAACCTGCGGCGGACACATCTTTACTGAACATCCAGGCATGGGACTCACCGACGTATACGCAGCAGTGATGTCGGACTTCCCGTACCAGCCTGATGTGCATGTAAACTATCAGGAAACGGTGCTTCATATGAAAGATGGGTTGCCGAAGCTCAAAGACTTGCCTGAGGAAATGGGCGGTTCGGGCGCAAGTATAGTGGAATAACCCGCAATGACCAGCCTCTAAGCTGGGCATTGCGATCGATTGTGACCCAATGTCGCGCCCCGGTAGGGGCGCGACATTGGGTTCAAACATTGTCTTAAATCAAATTAAACCGCTGAATTTGCTCCTCGATCGCCTGGGGCAGCAGCTTATGCAGATCGGTTTTGTTGCGGAACGAGAGGCGATTGCCGCTGGGTAAGTCAAACGGAAACTGTCCGGCCACGTCCGATCGCTCCATGTGCGCCAGCAGCAGTTGTTCGGTGCGTTTGCACTGGAGCGCATAGCCCACTTCTACGCAGACTTTGGGGCTGGGGATGGGTTGGGGGGGATTGCTGTTGAGCTGCATAATGGGTGTGCCATCGGCTACGAACAGCAGGCTTTTGCGGATCTTCCGCATCAGGGCGCTGTTGAGCCGAACGGGACTATCGGTGAGGCGATGCGATTCTTCTAGAGTCAAGGGCAAGCGCGATCGCTTGTTCAGCCGTTCGATAATGGCTTGCAGCTCTTCGCGCAGCAGATCGCTGGCATCGGGATATTCGGTTTGGTAACAGAAGAAAATAATGGGGTCGAGGGCTGCCATCACCTCACGTTTGGTGAAGTAGATTTCATGGCTGATTAGATCGATATTCGAGATCGCATAGCCACCGCTGCCTTCGATGTAGAACTCGACAGCTTCTCCTTCCAAATAGCGCTGGAACCAGTTGCTTTTTTTGACCTCAGCGCTGTCTTCCAGAAAATCAGCTCGGAGCGCCGACTTTAACAGACTATTTTTGCTGAGGCGCAGGTCGTGCGGGCGTTTTTCTAATTCCCGAATCGGTTCATATTCTTGAATGTACCAAGCTTTCAGCGCAATGATTGCCATGATGCCCGTTAACCTGTCTGTTGAAGGAGGGAATTAGGAGTTTTCCTAAGCATTAATGTCTAGGTTTAAAAGTAGAACAGCACCCGTTTGAAACCGTCAAGGGATTTCCTCTCTTTAAATACATTCTATCTAGAGTTACAGGAATCAGACCATGGATTGGCTAACAAGTTATTTAACGGTTAACCTAATCGATGCGATCGCCTTGCAGTGCTCCCAATGAACCACTTAGAGGAAATATTGATCGTTTCGACGGATGCTGTTCTTTTGAACCAGGACAGATTCAACGAACTAGGCAACGTAATAGACAGTGTATTTTACCTCTCTTGCTAAAGGACATCTAACTATGAATAGCTAACTCTAAACCGTCAGAAACTAACTTCTAAATTCAGTTAACTCTAACCGCAAATCGTTAACTACCTAGCTGACCATTTAACATTGGCTGTTAAACCTGCCGGAAGCTTTGTTTGCTTCATGTCTTCACTATACTGTGCTCTCCTGAAGATGGGGGATTGTGATACCAAAGTTTACTTTGATTGCATCAATGGCTCACTTCAGCAGTAACTTATAAAAATAAGCTCAAGAGAAACAAAAATGGACGCTATGGGTTGAGCTGACTGAAAGAGAAAACTCTATGGATAGTAAGACCTCAATGATTAAAAATCATATCGAATTAGACATAGAAGTTCATAGATTTTCGATCGCTCATAGTCGAAAGCGCTAGAGTCTTTACTAGGAAACGCAGTCCAGCGATCGAAAGCAGTCAAGACAGGCAAAAACAGTGGCAAGGGTTTTTTTAGAGGGCATCACCCGACAGTTTGGCGACACAATCGCGATCGCCCAGATTACCTTTGAGATCCCAGACGGCGAGTTTTGGGTGCTGGTGGGGCCATCGGGCTGCGGTAAATCTACTATCCTGCGAACCATCGCAGGGCTGGAAACTGCCACGGCGGGCAATTTGTACATTGGCGATCGGCTAGTCAACCGGATACCTGCCCGTGAGCGCGATGTGGCGATGGTGTTTCAGAACTACGCGCTGTATCCGCATATGACGGTCGCAGAAAATTTGGCCTTTGGCTTGAAGATGCGAAAAGCCGATCCTAAAACTATTCGCGCCCGAATCGAGACGGTGGCGCAAGCGCTGAGCATTGATCACTTGCTCGATCGCAAACCGCGACAGCTTTCCGGTGGGCAGCAGCAGCGGGTTTCGTTGGGACGAGCGATCGCCCGTCAGCCGCAGGTGTTTCTGCTGGATGAGCCACTTTCCAATCTAGATGCCCAACTCCGCGACGATACGAGAGCCGAGCTAAAGCAGCTCCATCAGCGCTTGGGGGTGACAACGGTTTATGTGACGCACGATCAAGTTGAAGCA
>JBBSFA010000316.1:0-4927 GCA_038239185.1 Elainellales cyanobacterium
CCTGGATCATCTCGCGGCAGGCTGGGCACCCAAGCTGATCCTGCACTGGCTTCCTTTGACGGCAGAACAACTTGATGCTGCCCTTTCCTACATTGACGCTAACCACACTGAGGTAGAAGCAGAATATCAAACTGTCTTACAAGCAACCCAAGAAATGCGAGAGTACTGGGAAGACAAAAATCGGGAACGTTTGGCTCAAATTGCCAAGCTGCCTCCCAAGCCAGGACAGAAAGAGATTCATGCGAAACTCCAGGCTTGGAAAGCGAAGATTGGACTAACTGCGTGATTGTTCTGGTTGATTACAACTAGACCTACTTGCCAATACAGAATCGGTTGAAAATCTGTTCCAGCACCGATTCAGTCACTTCTTCCCCCGTAATGTCGCCCAAAGCCTGAATCGCGCTCCGCAAATCGATCGTCCAAAAATCCAGGGGCAACTGCTCCGCGATCGTTTGCTGAACCTGCTCCAGCGCCATCCTAGTTCGAGTCAGCGCTGCCGCTTGGCGTTGATTAATTGCCAGATCCAGATTGGCGGCTTCAATCCGATCGCCCTGCACCGCAGCTAAAATTACCTGCTCCAGATCGGCAATTCCCTGACTCTGTGCGGCGATCGTTTTGACAACGTGCTTAATTTGATGCGCGATCGAATCCGGCAGGGCGGGAAGTGCCTCTACCAGATCGACTTTGTTTAGCACCAGAATGACCTTAGATGGATCGGCAATCTGCCGATAAATTTCCTGATCTGCCTCTGTCCAGCCGATCGCAGCATCGATCGTCAGCAAAACCAGATCGGCATTTTGGGCAGCCTGACGCGATCGCTCCACGCCAAGTTGCTCTACTTGATCGATCGCTTCCCGAATGCCTGCCGTGTCCAAAACCTGAATCGGAATCCCGCCGACTACTAGACGCGATTCGACCACATCGCGCGTCGTTCCGGGCAAGTCGGTGACAATGGCGCGATCGCTGCGGCTCCAAGCATTCAGCAGACTAGATTTGCCCACGTTAGGACGACCGACGATCGCTACTTTCAGCCCAGCTCGCAGCAGTTCACCGCGATCGGCAGTCGCCAAAATCTGGCTTACATCCCGAAGTACCTGCGCTAGCTGCGTTCTAATTTGGGCTTCATCCAGCGGCGGCAGATCATCTTCAAAGTCGATGCGGGCTTCTACCTCTGCCAGAATGTCCAAGCAGATCGATCGCAGCGATCGGATCGGCTGTGCCAGTTTGCCCTGGATTCCAGCCAGCGCAGTCTGAGCAGCTTGGGGCGATTGCGCTCCTACTAAATCAGCAACCCCTTCCGCTTGAGTCAAATCCAGCCGCCCGTTCAGGAATGCCCGCAGCGTAAATTCGCCCGGTTCTGCCAGTCGCGCTCCCTGCTCCAAACAGAGCTGCAACACCTGCTGCACTACGATGATGCCGCCGTGACAGTGAAACTCCACGACATCCTCACGGGTGTACGATCGCGGAGCCAGCATCAGCAGCAGCAAAGCCTCGTCAATAATCTTCGTCTGATCAAGCTCAACCTGCGGCTGACAGACATGCCCATAGAGAATCTGGTGGCTTTGCCAAGCCTGCCGACCCGGTGCGTGAAACAGCGTTTGGGCGATCGCCACCGCCCGACTGCCCGACAACCGGACAATTCCGACGCTTCCCTGTTGCGGAACAATGGCAGTAGCAATCGCGGCGATCGTATCAGCCTGGATCAAACGTTTATCCTAAAGGGTTTCCTTTAAGTTTTATCAGATTCACGATCCTAGTGACCGATTACGTTAATCAGCGTCCCTGCCGCTGCGCCATTTGCAGCATTGCTCAGGGGATTGTGGCGATTGGTGATCACCCCGGTCAGGGTGCTAGCAGCCGCGCCCACTGCGGCATCACGAGCGACATCGTGCTGATTAGAACCCGGCAAAGTGCGGACGGTATGCACGGCTGCGCCTGCTGCTGCGCCATTAACGGTGTTTGAGACCGTTGAATCATCGTTGGTCACAGCTCCCGCCGCCGCCCCTGTGCCTGCGCCAATCCCCAGATCTCGCAGCAGATTGCCTCCGGCGGAGGCAGGTTGAGCGGCAAAGAGTACGGCACTCGCCAGACTTGTTGCAGCTAGGCTAGATAAGCCAACACGCTTCAAAAACTGTGTCATGGTTTAAACCTCTTGTGTGAACTTCAGAACGGTATTTGCAAGTCCCGATGCGTACAAGTCCCATATGTTAACAGACCTGTCGCAAACTCGATCGCTCCCCATCGCTCCTCTGATTCTTGGATTGATTCTAACGCTGGCAAATGACAGCGATCGGACGAAGATGTGTCAGACCCTTGAAGCAGCTAGCAAAAGCGCGTCCTGATAATCCGCGCTACGATCGCACTAACTCCTCACACCCCAACCCAATCGTATGAATCTGTTGACGCAATTTCTCCACTTGGTAGGTTCCGGTGCAGTGGCTTACGTGACCGCTCGCAACCTGCGCGATTTGCAAACCCGCCCCGATCTGCTGGCAGGCTATCAGATGGCGGAATCTGGCTCTGTGCCCTTCCTAGAAGCCCTGAAGCAACGGGCGAGCGACGAGGGCGACGAGTGGCTGGCTGCAAAGCTAGAACGCCATGCCGCAGACGAACGCCGCCACGGTCAAATCTTTGCTCAAGCGCTGAAGCAGCTCAATAAGCAAGTGATTGACTTCAAAGCAGCCGCTTCCAGCACCGAAAGCCAGACTAGAAGCCAGACTAGCTCCAAAAAACAGTCCAGCGATCGCCGCAGTCCGTTCTTCTCTGCTTATTTTGAGGGCTACGAACAAAAAGATCTGTCGCCTGCTGCGATCGACTGGACGACCTTTTTCGCCAGCACCTACATCCTGGAGCTAGATGCCTGCAAAGATTTTGCCCGGATGGCAACCGCCTTGCCGGATACAGACACCGCCAGCGTCAACTTGAAGAAAGGCTTGCTCAGCATCGCCAAAGACGAAGAAGGTCACGCCGCCTATCTGCTAGAAGCCCTGCACCGCCACTTGCCCTACACAGAAGTCATGGCACTGGTCGATCGCTGGCGCACCCGCAAAGTAGAAGCGATGCTGGCTATGGTAGGGAATTTGCTGCAAAGAGGCGGCAAGTTTCCTTCAATGGCGCGAGACGGCGTGCCAGTCGAAATGTCTGAAGCCGCCGCGATCGAGACTGATACAGCCAACGATTTAGCGATCGCCTAACCGATCGCCATCAACCCCAGATCCCCGGTTTCTGCCAGAGCTAGCAGGTATAACGAAGCCAGCAAAATAAGAAACCGGGGATCTCGGCTTCTAAAGCACTTACAACTGACATCTCTCCCTATGTCCATCGCGATACACCCTCCGGGTACGCCAGCGAACGACCCACCCATCCAACAAAAGCCACTCAGCTTTGACGAGTTTCTCGCCCATTATGGTGGCGACAACCGCTATGAACTCATTGATGGGGAGGTGTTCGACTTGGAACCCACAGGTTTGCATGAAGAAGTTGCCGCCTTCATCACCACAAAGGTCTGTATCCAGATCGACGGAATAGGACTACCTTGGTTTGTCCTTCAGCGGGGACTATTGCGCCCTTCTAACAGTGATATGACCACATTTCGACCTGATGTGGCAGTGGTCGATCGAGCTGAACTACTCAAAGAACCGCTTTGGTCTAACCAGTCGATCCTGACTTTGGGCAGTTCAATCAAATTTGTGGTGGAAGTTGTAAGTAGCAACTGGCAAAACGACTATGCCCGTAAGGTTGAAGACTACGCGGCTTTAGGCATCCCCGAATATTGGATTGCAGACTACGCAGGACTGGGGGGGACTCGACACATTGGCAAGCCCAAACAACCTACCCTCTCTATCTGTACGCTAGTGGACGGAGAGTACGAGATTCAACAGCTTCGAGGCAATCAGCCGATCGCTTCTCCCACCTTTCCAGGTTTGAAACTGACGGCTGAACAAGTCTTGAGAGCGGGTAGATAGCGATCGCTCAACTCGACACAAACCAATCCAATAGCTTACGAGCAATGCTAGGCTTCGGCGGAATCTTAGGCAGATTGTGCTTGTGAAACCAAGCCGCATCGGTGATCTCTTGGGGATCGATCGCCAGTTCGCCGCTGGCGTAAGTGGCAGTAAAGCCAATCATCAGCGAGTTGGGAAACGCCCAAGGCTGTGAGCCAAAATAGCGAATATTGTCGATTTCGATCCCAACTTCTTCCCACACCTCACGCACCACCGTTTCCTCCAGCGATTCGCCCGCTTCCACAAAACCCGCCAGAATGCTATACATCCCTTCTGGAAAGCGAGGAGCACGCGCCAGCAGCACCTCTTCGCCGCGCGAAATCAACATAATCACCGCAGGCGATAAGCGCGGGTAATTGACCAAGCCGCACTTCGGACACCGCTTGGCGCGATCGCTAGGCAGTTGCACCGTCGGAGTAGCGCAATGCCCACAGTATTGATGCGTCCGATTCCACTCTTTGATCTGCACCGCCCGACCCGCGATCGCGAAGAGTTCATCGCCCCAAGCCGCATAAAGATCGCGCAAGCCAACCAATGTCATCCCGGCTGGCGGCACAGTCTCTTCAGGCAGTTCGACCGTGTAGCAGGGGCGATCGTTTAAAGTGCCAAAAAACTGCGATCGCACGGGCTGCAATCCTAGCTCCGCCAAACTGGTCAACCTGGGAATCTGGCTGGTTTCAGCATCGACCAGCAGCTTATTCCCGACAAAAGCAAACCAGTCGATCGATCGGGTTGGATTTGCGGCTGAGCTATCTGGCTCGGCAAAACTAGGGATAAACATTCGATTCTTAAACATCCTCTGTCAGAATTCAGGTCGAGAATTTGAAGAAAAAGTAGAAAAGTTGTAGAGTAGCTGACATGAAGGAATTACAGCCACCCGCGATCGTAGAACGTGCGGCATTGGAAGCAATGCCAGTGGGCAG
>JBBSFA010000317.1:0-4918 GCA_038239185.1 Elainellales cyanobacterium
GGCAGCAGCCGACAAAAAGCGATTTGCCCAAACGCTCAAAACCAGCCGCAGCCAAGGTACGTTAGAAACCTGTCCGCCCCGCATGTAGGGTGAAGTTACCACGACATCTGAACCAGATTGCACAATCCGGTTCAGCAACAGCTCAATATGCTCTGGCGTATAGCTTAGGTCAATATCCAAAGTCACCATATATTCGCCGTTCGCAGCCGCAAATCCGGTTCGGAGCGCCTGCCCCAGCCCAGCATTGACACGATGGTGGATCACGCGAACGTAAGGCCTTGATCTAGCGAACCCTTCAGCCAGCGCGCCTGAGTTGTCTTTACTACCATCATTAATGATGATAATCTCCCAGTCATAGTCGCGCTCTAGATATTCCATGTACTGATAGAGGATATCTAAGTTCTGCTCCAGGATTTCCGATTCGTTATACGCTGGAACTATGACTGACACAAACGGTTTTGCGTTTGATAAAGCATCCAACTGATCGGCTGCTGCCCAGCCAGATTCAAATGGATTACTTTCAGGGGGTGTGCTTAAAGGTCGCTCTGGCGGGGACTGCCCAGAACGGCGAATAGACTCTGAAACCATTTCATCACTCTCGACTTAACTGAAGGGATCAACTTGCATCAAACAGCTCTGTATCAGACAACCCTGGATCAAACACGATCAACAAACAGAAGACTTGAGAAGAAACCAGCAAAACATCTCAGCAAAGATAATTAATCTAATCTAGAAGCAGGCAATAAATTCTAAAACTATCTCTTAAAGCACCCAACTCTTTGCAAAACTCGATCGCCATAAAGTACATAAAAGCGTTCAATCAATTATGAGAGTACATTACTCAACACGCAGCAGATTAGCACTTCATCAAATCCATAATTTTAATCGATAGGGTCGAGGCTCAGCCTAAGCAACCTGACCAAAACGCTTGTTCTATTTTGTGAGCTATCTGTTGTGTGAGCTATCTGTACCTACGAATACAAGAGATCTTACGTATCTGCTTCAGCAGAAAGTTTCACTAAACACATATAAGATAGCAGGACTCAATCGGGTGGTATATAAAGATACAGTGAACATTCCGGATGGTGTCATGATGTTATACGGAATAGACTTGACAAGCTTCTCATTTAGGGGTCTGTCTTTACAAACAGGCTTTGCAAACAGGTACATCGTTGGTTCATAGTTAGGGCAGGGCAAGCAGGCGTAAGTTGGCGAAATGGGAGAAGCGGTGCAATTGGTTCGAGCTTTATCGATCGGCGATTTTCTGAATGCACCTGGCATAATTTTGGATGTCCGTAGTCCGAGTGAATACCAACAGGCTCGGATTCCTGGCGCAATCAATTTTCCACTCTTTAGCGACGCAGAACGGGCACAAATTGGGACTTGCTACAAGCAGCAAGGACAAGAAGCGGCGGTGGAACTGGGTTTTGCGCTCACAGATGGTAAGCTGGCAGGCTTCATTGCCGATGCCAAGCGACTGACGGATACCGCACTTGAAAAAGATGGCGCTCATTCCCGGCAGGTGCGAGTTCACTGCTGGCGGGGCGGAATGCGGAGTGGTGCGATCGCCTGGATGCTGGACTTGGCAGGCTTTAAGGTCACAACCTTGAGCGGCGGCTACAAAGCGTTTCGGCACTGGGTGCTCAGCCGATTTGCAGATCCTAAGCCGATCGCCATCTTGGGCGGCATGACGGGCAGCGGCAAAACCGAGATTCTTCAAGCGCTGATTCAGCAGGGCATTCAGGTGTTGGATTTGGAGGCGATCGCGAATCATCGCGGCAGCAGCTATGGGGCCTTGGGGTTGCCGCCTCAGCCCAGTACGGAACACTTCGAGAACGAGATTGCAACGCGGTGGGCAGCGTTCGATTCGCAAAAAACTATTTGGATCGAAGCCGAGAGCAAACGGATCGGGCAGTGCCGCGTGCCTGAAGCCCTGTTTCAGCAGATGGATTGTGCGCCCGTGCTGGAAATCACCCGATCGCGATCGGAGCGGATTGCGACCCTCGTAGAAGTATACGGCACAGCCGATCGACAGGAGTTGATGACCGCCACCGAACGGATTCGGAAACGGTTGGGCGGACAGCAAACAAAACGGGCGATCGACTTGATTCACCTCGGTCATTTGGCAGAAGCGCTAGAGATTATTTTGGCTTATTACGATAAAACCTACACCTACGATTTGCAACGGCGCAACGTATCGGTCTATCCCGTTGATGCGACTGGGCGATCGGTCGCTGAAATTACTGAACTCCTGCTGAATAAATTCGTGGCATTGTCTCTACAGAATGAATGAACCTTCTAAGCTCCTGCTAAAACTGAGCCAGCGATTATTTGATCATCTAGAACAGCAAATGCAGTTTGTGGATGCTATTACCCATCCCAAACCCTTCCACCCTTGTATTTTGTGGACGCGATCGAAGCCAACCGAAGTTGTCTTTCAGCCAGAGCCGCCGTTAGACTGGCAACCCGCTTTTGTCGATCGCCTTGCCTATGCCGAAAAACCAGGTCAGCATCCGCTTCATGCCGAAGGCTATTTTTACTGTCTCGATTTCTCCTCAGTTTTTGCAATTTCGCCGCTGCTGACACTGCCGCGATCGCTCCGCCAAGTCATTGATGTCTGTGCCTCACCGGGCGGCAAAAGTCTGTTTGCCTGGACAGCACTCCAACCGCAGCAAATGATTTGCAACGAAACGATCGGCAAACGCATGGGGGCGCTGAGGTCTAACCTAAACCGCTGCGGCATTGAAGCGATCGCCCTGAGTCTCGATCCTTCCGTCCTCGCAGAACGCTATCCGCAAACGGCAGATCTGGTTTTGGTAGATGCCCCCTGCACGGGACAGTCGCTTCTGGCAAAAGGCGGCAAAGCGCCAGGATGTTTCCACCCGGTGAGCATCAACAAAAACGCCAATCGGCAAAAGCGAATTTTGGCGAATTCTGCCCAGATGGTTGCTCCTCAAGGCTATCTAGCCTATATGACCTGCGCCTATTCCCCCGAAGAAAATGAACAGGTCAGCGAGTGGTTTTTACAGCGGTTTCCGCAGTTTCAGCCGTTGGAAGTTCCCCATTTGCAGGAGTGGCGATCGACTCTAACTTCACTGCCTTGCTACCGTATTTTTCCGCAGTCAGGTTTAGGTGCAGGTGCATTCACAATTTTGTTTCAGAATGTGTGTTAGAACTTGTTTTCGATCCTTTGGGAGTGGTTGATAAGGGCAATTTTCTTTAAGCTGGTAAGCACGGATCTTTATGGGGTTGGACTGCGATGACAGGAATCTCTGCGAACTCAGAGCAAGGGCTAAATCGATGGCTAAAACGATCGCTGCTTCTGCCCGTGATCGCGCTGAATGGATGGGTAGTGATTCAGCTTTTCCAATATTTTGAGCCTTTGGCGACGATCTTCATTACGTCTGCCGTTTTGGCATTCGTTTTGAACTACCCCGTTGAATTTCTGCATCAGCGTGTTTTTCAATCGCGTCAGATCGATCGCAGCTATGCCGTTTTGGTAGTGTTGCTGGTGAGTGCGATCGGGTTGGTGACGCTGTGGATTACGCTTTTGCCTGCCTTGCTGGAACAGCTCTCAGCGATTCTGACCCAGTTGCCAGACGGTTTAAGCGCGGCAACTCAAAAGCTTCAGACTGTGCAGAATTGGGCAGCGTTGCATCGTCTGCCAGTCAATCTGACTCGGCTGATTCGCCAAGTCACCGAGGGTTTACCTGCCCAGCTCGAAGGACTTGGCGACAAGACGTTGACCCTGACTTTGAACGCAGTAGGTGGGATTTCTTCGCTGCTGGTGGTGATTGTGCTGACCCTCTATTTGCTGTTGGACGGCAATCGCGTTTGGCAATCGCTGTTTCGCTGGCTGCCTGCCGATCGCCGCGATCAGATCCGTCGATTGCTGCAATCCGATTTCCACAGCTATTTCATTGGTCAGGCAACGCTAGGGTTGCTGATGGGTGTGGTGCTGTCGCTCGCCTTCTTCCTGCTGCATGTGCCCTACAGCTTGCTTCTAGGCTCCACGGTGGGGATCATGACCCTGATTCCGTTTGGGGATACGCTCAGCTATGCCTTAATTTGCCTGCTGCTGGCGGCACAGTCGCCTGGATTGGCGCTGACGACGCTTGTGGTTTCTTTTTTGGTCGATCAAATTATCGATCAAGCGATCGCCCCACGTATTCTGGGCGGCTTCACGGGCTTAAAGCCGATTTGGGTGATTATTTCGCTGCTGCTAGGCACCAAGCTATTCGGGTTCTCTGGTTTGCTGACGGCGGTTCCGATCGCCAGCTTTATCAATAGTTTCCAGGAAACTAACCTGCCTGAGACGGAAGATTCACCTCAGCCAGAGGCGATCGATTCAAGGGTTGGAATAGACTCTAATTCCCCAAGTAGGCTTGCTTGATCCGCTCATCGATCAGCAGTTTGGCGGCAGTGCTGGTCAGCGTGAGTTGCCCCGCCTCTAGCACATAGACACGATCGGCAGTTCGCAAGGCAAGCGTGGCGTTTTGCTCGACCAGCAAGATCGTAGTGCCCGCCTCTCGGAGTTGCCGGATCGCTGAAAAAATTTCCTGCATCACCTGCGGCGCAAGTCCCAAGCTGGGTTCGTCTAGCAGCAGCAGTTTGGGGCGACTCATCACCGCACGGGCGATCGCCAACATCTGCTGCTCGCCGCCGCTCAGGGTTCCCGCAAGCTGATTGCGCCGCTCTCCTAGGCGGGGAAACCTGCGGAACTGTTGCTCTAGATCCGCCTGAATCTGCCGATCCGATCGCACATAAGCACCGAGCTGCAAGTTCGCCAGCACCGTTTGCTGAGCCAAGACTCGCCGCCCTTCTGGGCAATGAGCCAGCCCCAGTTTGACTACTTGATGCGGCGGCAGGCGCGTAATCGCTTGCCCATCGTAGAGGATGCGCCCTTGCCGAGGATTGA
>JBBSFA010000318.1:0-4917 GCA_038239185.1 Elainellales cyanobacterium
CCGGACGCACTTCGTCAAAGCGATGGTGGGCGGCGTGGACTATAAGCAGAGCCAGTTCAACCGAGCCACCCAAGCATTGCGGCAACCCGGCTCCTCGTTTAAACCTTTTGTCTACTATGCCGCCTTTGCCACAGGCAGATTTGACCCCGATTCGACCATTTCGGATACGCCCGTCAGTTACCCCGATGGCGACGGCTGGTACACGCCACAAAACTACGACAGCAGCTTCTATGGTCCAATGTCGATTCGGCAGGCTCTGGCGCAGTCGCGTAACATTCCCGCAATTCGGCTAGGTCAAGAAGTGGGGATCAATCGCATCATCGAAATCTGCCGGACTTTGGGAATCAAGAGTCCGATGGAGCCAGTGACTTCGCTGCCGTTGGGTTCGGTGGATCTGACTCCGCTAGAGATGGCAAGCGCCTATGCCACATTTGCCAGCGGCGGCTGGCAGTCTCCCACCACCACGATCGTCCAAGCGGTAGACAGCAAAGGCAACGTGCTATTGGACAACACGCCCCACCCGCAGTTAGTCCTCGATCCGTGGGCAGTGGCATCGCTAGATGAAGTGATGCAGGGTGTAATCAATGGTGGAACAGGACATGCTGCCCGACTCGATCGCCCTGCTGCGGGTAAAACGGGCACGACTTCATCGGAGCGCGATATCTGGTTTGTTGGCTTTGTGCCACAGCTCGCCGTAGCGGTCTGGGTCGGCAACGATGACTATAGCCCGATCGGCGTGGGGGCAACGGGCGGAAGCTTTGTGGCTCCGATTTGGCGCAACTTTATGACTCAGGCTTTAGATGGAGTGCCCGTCGAGAATTTCAAGCCGCGATCGGATTTTCAGCGCCCTTAAGACTTTCGCTCTAGCTCAGCCTTCATGCGATCGAGCGTAAGCTGTGTTTGATCGAACATTTGCTGGAAGGAGACTCCAAACTGGCTGAGCTGAGTCTTGAGCTGCTCAATGCTCATCTGTGCCATGAAGTCTTCTGACAGTTCAGCGCGCTTCATAAAAATCCGGTAGCGATCCATCACCGCTTCCATTTGTTCAATGAATAGCTTTTTGCCTTCGCGATCGAACTTGCCATAGTCGCTGCCCAGTTGGGTAAGCTGCTGGTAGTCTTCAAACAGCTTCTTTGCTTCTTGTTGAACAACTTCTGAATCAAAAAATCCCATTGTCCCTATCGTCCGCTTGTGATCTGGCTGGTGAGTAGCTAGCGATGGCGATGGTTGCAACTGATTGGTTATTTCAACGCAGGTTGTCACAAGGCTTTACGCTAGATAATCATATTTTAATCTAGAGGGCTGATTGGCTTGCGATCGGTTATCTCTACTCTACCAGCACCGATCGCGCCTGCTGCCGCGCCCGAATATCCTCCAAAGTCGCATCTGGAATCGCCCGGATGAGCTGACGGGTATAGTCGCGGCTGGGATTGCCATAAACTTGTTCGGCAGGTCCAATTTCTTCGATCTTGCCGCGATTCATCACCATGATGCGATCGCTGACAAACTTGACCACGCTCAGATCGTGCGAAATGAAAATATAAGTCAAGCCAAAGTCTTGCTGCAAATCTTTCAGCAGATTCAACACCTGCGCCTGCACCGAGACATCCAGAGCCGAAACCGACTCATCACAAATAATAAAGCGCGGATCGCAGGTGAGGGTGCGGGCAATACAGATCCGCTGCTGCTGACCGCCAGAAAACTCGTGTGGCATCCGATTCATGGCATTGGCATCTAGTCCAACTCGTTCCAGCAGAGCGATCGCCTTCTGTCGGCGTTCTTCGCTAGAGCCGCCGATATTGTGAATGATCATCGGTTCTACCAGCGCTGAGCCAATATTTTGGCGCGGGTCCATTGAGCCATAAGGATTCTGAAAGACAATCTGCATCTCTTGACGCAGGCGACGCAAATCAGCTCCGCCCAGATGAAACACTGATTTGCCGTCAAACTTGACTTCGCCCGAAGTTGGTTCAATCAGCCGCAGCAGCACCCGGCTCAGAGTTGTTTTACCGCAGCCCGACTCGCCCACCAACCCCAGTGTTTCACCGGGGTAGACATCAAAGCTGACCTGATCAACGGCGTTAAACTCTGCCTTGCGTCCAAACAGTCCGCTGCTAATCGGATAGCTTTTGGTCAGGCGATCGACGGTCAAGATCGGCTGCTGCTGCAAGAGCTGCTCTGCATGTTCAATCTGCTCGCCATCGGTGACGGTGGCAAAGCGGGGATTGGCTTCGACAATGCTGAGCGGCTGCGGCGTAATCTCCATCTGTCCATCTGTGCCGGGACTCACCAGCATAAAGTCCGAGACGGTAGGCAATCGCTTACGGCGCAGATCAGGACGAGGACGACAGTTAAGCAAGCCTTTGGTGTAGGGATGTTTGGGAGTCGCAAACAGATCGTAAACCTCAGCAATTTCCATCACCTGTCCGCGAAACATCACCACGACGCGATCGGCAACTTCTGATACCACGCCCATATCATGCGTAATGAACAGCACCGACATATTGCGGCGATCGCGAATCTCTCGCAGCACCTCCAGAATTGTCGCCTGAATCGTCACATCGAGCGCGGTGGTCGGCTCATCGGCGATCAGCAAGGCAGGATTGCCGCTCAAAGCCATCGCAATCATCACCCGCTGGATTTGTCCACCCGACAACTGGTGCGGATAGCGTTCCATCATACCCTCTGGGTCGGGCAGCTTCACCTCGCGAAACAGATCGATCGCCTGCCCATAGGCTGCCTCTTTAGAGGCTCC
This sequence comes from Elainellales cyanobacterium, assembly GCA_038239185.1. Lineage (GTDB taxonomy): Bacteria > Cyanobacteriota > Cyanobacteriia > Elainellales > Elainellaceae > FACHB-886. The sequence goes on from JBBSFA010000318.1 coordinate 2,756, forward strand.
GGTGTGGAGCTGCAAGGCTTCCATCACCTGATTGCCGCAGGTATAAACCGGATTGAGCGAAGACATCGGCTCCTGAAAGATCATGGCAATCTGTCCGCCTCGATAGGCGCGGCGATCGTCTGGACTGAGCGTCAGCAGATTCACCGCCTCTTTGCCTGAATCAGGATTGCAGTAGAAAATCTCGCCTTGCACTCTGGCAGAAGATGACAGCAATCCCATCGTTGCCAGCGAAGTCACCGATTTTCCCGATCCCGATTCTCCAACGACGCAAACTGTCTCTCCCGGCATGACCTGAAACGAGATGCCTTTGAGGGCTGAAGTGATGCGATCGTCTTGCTTAAATTCTACGACTAGGTTGCGAACGTCGAGGATCGGAGTTGGCATAAGTTTTTCACGTAGGTGAGAAGCATCTTACGGGAAAAGCAAATCTCACAACTGTAACTTATGTAGGATTTTTGGTTTTTGATCATCATTGAGGACGTTGATGATCGAAAGCCAAAACACGATTCGCTTCCAAAACTAGCTCGATCGCTTCTTCAAGATTCCCTTTGGCTTCTTCAAGGGTATCGCCCTGAGTATTAGCGCCTGGAAGTTCTTGTACAAAGGCAATGTATCCCTCTGGAACCTTTTGAAAGACTTTGGTAAATTTGAGCTGCATCGATTCTACTCCAACGTAGTTTAGTCCAGTCTAATCCAGCAGCCGACGTACCGAAACGGTGACATCGGGAAAGGCGATCGGCTGAATCGTGCCCTGAGTTAGGGTAACCTGCGATCGATACTCTCCGTCGATCGGGTCGCGCATGACGATCAATTCCATTGCCTTGAGATTCACAACCCAATATTCAGGAATAATTGCAGCGGCGTAGGCTTTGGCTTTGGCATCCAGGTCTTTTTTGAGGCTGCTGTTGGAGTATTCGATCAGCCAAAAAATGTCTTCTGGATAGGGATGGCGATCGCGATATCTTTCTGCGCGTCTACGGACGATCGCCAAGTCCGGCTCTGGCTCAGAGTTGCTGCTGAAAATCGTGATCGGATGACCCTCGCGAATTTGAGCGCGATCGCCCAAGATTTGGATCAGATAATCCCGTGCTTCAGTGCTCCCATCGGTATGGAGTTCTCCTCCAGGCGGCATGATGATGATTTCTCCGTTCAGCAGCTCAACAGGCTGATCGTCTAGGATGCCAGCCTCGATCATCTGGTGATATTGCTCAAGCGTCCATTTGGCGGTGGTAACGGTCACGCGATCGCTCCTCTTTGATGTTTGAGAGAGATGCTATAGCTTTAGTCTACTGATGGTCTGGAGGCTAGGGTAATTTGGCTAGATTAGCGCAGCAGAGCCATAAATCCAGCTTGCTCAAAGTGGCGATCGTAGGCGAGTGCTTCCTGGATTTTGCGCTGCTGCATAATCTGAAAGGAGTCGCAGTCTGTGAGACTCCAAGCTTGGTCGAGTCGCTGCTCATAAAGCCGGAGCGCAGCCTTGAAGCGATCGCTGCTTTGAGGAACGATCTCAATGTCAGAATCTTCGTAGAGGTCTTGAACGAACTCAACGGCTGTTTTTCTGAAGGTTTCTCCTTTGCGGCAGAAGGCATTCAGCAGTTCCGTTAAAACCATTTCGCTGGTGATGATTTTCATGGGCGACAGCGATCGCGAGATCGATTTTGCTGAAGCATGTAGGGCATCATCTGGATTGACCAACGCAATCCAATAGCCTGTGTCGGCAAATGTCAGCTTCATTCCTCCGCTTTGGGCGAGCCATATAGATAGTGATCAAGATTTTTGGATAGGTCTTTAGGCAGCTCAGCCCATTCCCGCTCAGAAATTTGAGCGGAAATTTTGTCAACCCTTTCCCAGACAGGGGGCTTAGGAGATGGCTCTGCTGAAACGTTCGCTACAGCGGTTTTCTGGCTGAGAGCTTCGTTGCGATCGGGGTTGTTGTCCTTTTGGTCTGTTTCATCAGGCAGCAGGACAATAACCCGTACTTGTCTAGATCGAGTCTCTTGCAAAGGCTGATCTAGTAGCAGTTGCCCGTCTGTGTCGATCGTTCCGGTGGTTTCAATGGCTTGCATTGTTAATTTCATTCAACAGCTTTCTCAGATTCTAGCAAGTGCCCCCGATCGCGTTGTGTTTTCGCTTCAGAGGCTTGCGTTTCAAAAACGATTTCA
>JBBSFA010000319.1:0-4907 GCA_038239185.1 Elainellales cyanobacterium
TGAAACGGGGAGGTCAGCTCTATGTCAATGATGCCAGAGTGACCCATGTAGACATTGCAGCCAGCAATGGGGTGATCCATGCGATCGATCAGGTTTTGATTCCAGACGATTTGATGTCGCAGATCAGAGGCTAATTCATTACTAGGGCGATCGAAAATCGCCGTAAATTCTCCGATAAGGCACAATAAAGGCAAAGCCCGATCGCAAAGACCTTCACCGCTGAAGCCGAGAATCCCATGTCTGACGCTCTCTTAGAAAAAATTCTTGCCCTCGCCGCGCCGCGCACTGAAGCCGCTGAGGTGTACTACGCTTCTAGTCAAAGCACGCCGATCGAATTTGAAAACAATCGACTTAAATCCCTCCAAACCAAAGCCTCGCAGGGGGTAGCGCTGCGGGTGATCTGCAACGGCAGATTGGGGTTTGCTAGCTCCACCGATTTGAACCGACTCGAAGATCTCGTGGATGCCGCTGTGCAAACCGCCGAAATTGGTAGCCCGGTAGACTTTGAATTTGCCACAGATTTTCACCAGTCGGATACTCAATCCTCCACTTCCTATACGCCGCCTGCAACCCCAGAGTTTGTCAACGTGGGCGAACGGTTAATTGAACAGGTGCATGAATATAACCCGGATATTCTGGTAGATGTCGGATTCCGGGTGGGGGCAGGTAAAATCAAAATTGCTACCAGCCGCGATGTCTATGCCGAGCGATCGAACCAAACGATCAGCGCTAGCCTCTCCGGCAATTTAGTCAAAGGCGAAGATTTCCTGTAAGCCTATAGCTCCGATGTGGGGCGCGATCGCGACCCCGATTACGATCGGCTGTTGCAAACGCTGCTGCAAAAATATCGCTGGGCAGAACAGACTGCCAGCATCAGCAGCGGCTCTTACCCCGTTTTATTCACGCCGCGATCGGCAGTCAGCACGATCGGCAGTCTGTTTGACACCATTCTCTCCGGTCAAGCCGTGGTGCAAAAGTCCTCGCCGCTGGCGGATAAACTGGGCGAAAAGCTGTTCGACGAACGGCTCACCCTGTTTGAAGATCCGGCGATCGGCGTAAGCGCCTGCACCTTTGACGACGAAGGCACACCGACCAGCCGCAAAGCTTTTATCGAAAACGGCGTGGTGCAGGGCTTCTATTGGGATCGACGTTGGGCAGCGCGATCGGGGCAGCAGTCTACGGGCAATGGCTTCCGAGGCGGCTTGTCTCGTCCGGCTCCCAACACGGTCAATCTCTGCATTGCGCCCGGTCAAACCGCAACGGCAGACCTGATTGCCAGCATGGAGGAAGGCGTGATTGTCGATCAGGTGTTGGGGGCGGGGCAGTCCAATCGGCTAGCGGGCGAGTTTTCGGTTAATCTGGCTTTGGGCTACAAGGTGGAGAAGGGTGAAATCGTGGGGCGGGTCAAAAACGCGATGGTGGCAGGCAGCATTTTTGAAGCCTTCCAGCAGCTTGCCGATCTAGGCGATACGCCGGAGTGGGTCGGCGGTGGCGCGTATGTCCCCAGTATGCTGTTTCGCCAGCTTGGCGTGTCAACCCGAAATTAGCTGGCAGGAGCAAATAAAACAATGAGCAGAACCGCTCGATGGCAGTCCCTATCTAGCCGATCGCTCCGGCTCGGCGCGATCGCCCTCACAAAATTCCGCCTGCTGTGGCTGATCCTGATTGCCTTTTTCCTGCTGTCGGGCTGTGTCCGATCGGATATTGGCATTCGCTTCAAGGATGCCAACCATGGCAAAATCGTGCAGCATATTCACATTGCCGAGGGCAAAACGGGATTAGAAAGTACGATCGCCTCCATTTGGTTAGACAAAGTAGCACAACAGACTGAAACGCTCGGTGGAACCGTGCGGCGGATCGCCAGCCAAGAAGCGACGCTGACTTTGCCTTTTTTTAGCGCAAAAGATTTGGAGGCAAAGTTTAATCAGCTTTTGCAGACAGAGTGGCAAGCTTCTAGCGCTCAGACTTCTAGCGCTCAGACTTCTAGCGCTCAGACTGTGCCGATCGTGTCTCACCTAAAAATGCGATCGGGCAACTGGATTCTCTGGCAGCGCATGGTTTTGGACTACGAGCTAAATCTGCGATCGCTGAGTCCGCTGGTGCAAGAAGACCTTTCGATCGATCCCAGCAAGCTGCTTCAGCTAGAATTCAATCTCAATACCCCCAGCAATGCTAAAAGCCTGAACGTAGAAAATCCGCCTATCCTGCACACGGAAGGCAAAAAGCTAGTCTGGAAACTGCAACCGGGAGAAGTGAATCACCTACAAGCTGTCTTTTGGGTTGCAAGTCCGTTGGGGATTGGTGCTGCGGTGATTGGGCTGTTGGTGTTTGTGGGCGCGATCGTCAGAACGCATCCGGTGCCTCCCGAAGAGTCGATATGATACTGTACTAAATCGCCATTCATTTTTCGCGCCCATGCTCTCTAGCTTAGTTTCTCCCGATCTGCCGTCTGACGGGACAGCACTCAGTCAGGCTCCGCTTAAACTGGGCATTTTGGCATCTGGCAGCGGCAGCAATATGGAAGCGATCGCCCAAGCCATTGCCGATCGGCAGCTCAACGCGACCATTCAAGTCGTCGTCTACAACAACCCCGATGCCAAAGTAGTCGAACGCGCCGATCGCCTAGCCGTTCCCAAACAGTTGCTCAACCACCGCGAATATGCCAGCCGCGAAGCCCTCGATCAAGCGATCATTCAGACGATGCAGCAGCGCGAGGTCGAGTGGATCATTATGGCAGGCTGGATGCGCGTCGTGACTCAAGTGCTGATTAACGCTTTCCCGCGTCGCATCCTGAATATCCATCCCAGCTTGCTGCCTAGCTTTCCCGGTGCTCATGCGATCGAACAGGCGATCGCCGCCCAAGTCAAAATTACGGGCTGCACGGTTCACTTTGTCGAACTGGTGGTCGATAGTGGTCCGATTCTGATGCAGGCGGCTGTGCCCGTTTTGCCAGAGGATACACCCCAGACTTTACACCAGAGAATTCAGGTGCAGGAGCACTATATCTTTCCTAGAGCGATCGCGATCGCGGCACAGCAAGCCCGACTCACCGATTCATGAGGCAAGCGATTCAAGAGGCAGATGTCTCAGAGGCGGGTGCGTCATAACTGGCGCGAACTCGGCGTTGCACCGCTCGTCTCATCGGCTTCAGCAGCTCCGATCGCTTTACGGCAATGCTCGAAAGACCCCCCAAAGCCAGAATATAGATCGGGTTGATCATCGCGTTCAAAATGCAGTCCACCGCATACAGCACGACCACGACCCCCAACACTGCCGCGCCTGCCGCCTTGCGGTTGAACCACACCGGGGCGGGATAGCGGACGCTAAACAGCGAGGTGATTGGCACTAGCATCGCCATAAAGCAGCTAATTAGCCCAAACATGCCGTGTTCTCCAAACGCAATCACCCACAAGCTGTCTTGCACTGCCTCTGTGTGTTGACCTAGCGCATCAATTACCTGTCGCGATCGCCCCCAGCCGCCCCAGCCAAACCAAAAATGCTGTCTGGCGCGATCGACCAACATTTCCTCGTTGTTCAGTCTAAAAACGTAGGATTGAATACGATCGGGCGGGAATATATCAGACAATGTCGCCACCAACTGATCGGATGAGTAAGTTGAAGTGGCGGCATTGACGTAGAGATAGACCCCAATCCCCACAATGATCATGAAAAGCGGAATCGCAGTCCGAAACTGCTTGGCGATCAACATGACTCCAACGCCCACGATCAGCAGCGTATAGGCTCCATAGGATTTGAGCAACGCGAAGGTGAAAATCAGAGGCCACATCAACCAGGGCATCGGAATGTTCCATATCTTCTTGACCATGCCAATTTGCCAAAACCAAATGCCGATCAAGGTTGCCGCCATCATGAATGCGCCCACCATTAGCCCCGTTTCCATGAAAACGTTCGGGCGGTAGCCACCATCTCGGATCGTTTGACCGAACGAGTGAGGGAAGCCGCCATACAGGTATTTGTGGAGCTGCGGACTTAAGCGAATCTCAAACAGGCAAAGCGGCACATAAGTCAGTCCCCCTACAAAAATCCCCATCGCCAACTGGCGCAAGCCTTCCAGATTGTTCAGGTAGATTCGCCCCAAGAAATAGGGAACCCCCCACCGCATCGTTTGGTCGAGCACCGCCGCAAAGCCATCGTAGGGTCCTAAATCATTTGCCATTGAGGCGATAAACGGAGAGAGGCACCAAGCCGCCATCGGTAGATCTAGCAGGCTCAATCTGAAGGTTTGAAACCGTCCTACGTCGTAAATTAGGGTGGCAAGCAGGATGCTGTAACAGGTTGCCGACATCTTGTTGTAGTCTGGAATACCCGGAAGCACCAGCTCCGCCTGCGGCAAAAACAGCCAGGCTACTAGAAAACTGACAATCACCGCTTTGCGGGCAGGAAAGCGCGAGAACAAGTAGAGTACCACTGGAAACCAGAGGAACATTACCAGGGGAACCAGCATATTCGGATGCTCAAACGGGTTGCCGGGAAAAACAAACCCCATAAAAACCTCTGTACCAGTGTTGTGTGGTCTTGTATCCAGTGCCGATCGCGCGATCGGCTGGTGCTAAGTCGCTGTGCGCTTTATAGCAAATTACGGCTCTGAACGCCAAACTCCGGAGTATCCGGCTAGTTCAGATGACTCTTCCTCATGAAGCGAGTTGCCGCTTCACTCAATTTTTATCATTTTTATCAAGAGTCTTTTTGTCCAATGCCGGAATCAGCTTCTTGATCGAAGATTTGACCCGATCGACAATCGGTTCTTTCTCAACCTGAATCGTTTCGCCAGGACGCGCCCGGAACAGAGTCGAGTGCTTTGACTCGCCCCCCCGAACCTCATCCGCAGGGCGACCGTTACTGTAGTAGTAAAGCGCCAGAGACTTGCGGCTGCGATCGTCAGGACA
>JBBSFA010000320.1:0-4904 GCA_038239185.1 Elainellales cyanobacterium
CACTCGAAAAGCTCTCGACAAAGCTAGCCGTCACTTTCTGACCTTTCCGCGCTTCTGCCGCTTTCTTTAGTCCGCCCGTATTGGCGTAGTATTCTTGAATATCCGTTAGCCCATATTCGACAGAATCGATCTGCTGCACGATTCGATCGGTTGTTTTCAGCAGCGTATTCAAGATTTCCGGTCTTGCCTGCCCTTTGTCTGTTCGCCCATAGCTAAACGTGTTGCGTCCTGTCCAGGTTTGCGCTAGTTCATCACCCGATTCCCAGTTAGAGTCCACCACGCGATCGTTGACTAATGAACCAAAATCTCCCGCCGGATTAGAAAACAGCCGCGCTGCCGTATTTTCGACTCCCTGCGATCGCAGCTCTAGCGCATGTTTGCGAATGAAATTTTGCTCGATCGATTCATCGGCATCGGCGGCGCGTTGAAACAGATCGTCCAGTAGCTCAATGATGTTCACAAAGCTATCTCGAAAGATGCCTGAAAGATTCCCTAGAATATCAATTCGCGGATGATCGAGTTGGGCGATCGGCGTTAGCTCATATCGCACAATCCGCCCAGTTCCTTCTTTTACGGGTTCAGCCCCCACCAGTTCTAGCAAAATGCCGATCGATTCTCCTTTTGTTTTGATTGCGTCCAGTCCCCATAGCATCACCGCGATCGTTTCAGGATAAACTCCGGATTCTTTGAGACTTTGGGCAATAATCTTGCGGGCGATCTCGCGTCCGCGCTCGTAGGCAGCAACCGAAGGCATTCGGTAAGGATCGAGCGCATGAATATTGCGTCCGGTCGGCAAAACGCCCGCACCATCGCGCAGCAGATCGCCACCGGGCGCAGGCAGAATGTATTCGCCGTTGAGTCCGCGCAGCAAATTGGTGAGTTCATCGGTAGTCTGGGATAGCAGATCTTGAATGGCGATCGCCTCTGTCTTGACCTCTGGACTCGGTGCTAACAAATCATCCCCAAAGTATGCCTGGAGATACTGCTGAAGTTCCTCTGCGGTCGGTGCTTCTCCGAATACATGCAGCCCTGAAGAGAACAGGCGATTTTCGAGCACTTGCAGATAGTCGTAAAGCTGAAGCAGATAGGCTTGAAAAGCGCGATCGCTAAACAAATTGACGTTCTCTGGTGTGAACTCAATGCCGAGCTGCTGGGCTTCTGCAAAGGGGCAATCTTGCACCAGTCCCACATCCAAGATTTTCTTGCAGATAATTTCTTTGAGCGCCTCGTTCTTTTCCGGATCTTCGCGATATTCGCTAATCAGATCGCGCAATCCCACCAGCTCTTTGTATAGACCCGATCGACCGTAGGGTGGCACGTTGTAAGAAATCAAAGTGCCATAGCCACGCCGTTTTGCCAGAATCGACTCGGAAGGATTATTCGCAGCGTAGAGATAGAGGTTCGGCAGATTTCCCAACAGGATATCCGACCAGGAATAGGCAGTGTTACCCAGCGGCGAACCGGGCAACCATTCGACCGTGCCGTGCATCCCAAAATGCACTACGGCATCCGCCTGAAAGTCATTTTGTAGCCATTTATAAAAAGCGGCGTACTGGGGATGCGGCGTGAGATCGCGCTCAAACATCAAGCGCATCGGGTCACCAGCCAGTCCCAGCGGCGGCTGCACGCCAATCCAGACATTTCCGAGCTGGATGCCGCCAATGTAAAACTCTTCCCCGATCGTTTTGATTCCAGAGTCCAAAAGCGATCGCCACTGCTTAACAATCCGAGTCGTCAGCAAATATCCCAGCCATTTCTCCAGCGTTCTGACCTGTACCAAGTTAGGGTGAGCTTCTGGCTCGTCTAGTGAGCAAGCCCGACCCAGCCAGCTATTCTCGTCATCGGCAGCCTTCACCAAAGCAAGCAGCGCTTCGCCATCTGCGGGAACATCGCCAACCTGATAGCCCTGCTGCTGAAGCGATCGCAGCAGCTTAACCAGCGATTTGGGCACGTTCAGCAGTGCCGCCGTTCCGGTCGCGCCATATCCGGGCGGAAAGCCGTAGAGGACGATCGCCACTTTCTTCTCAGCGTTCGCTTTTTGCCGCAGAGCAATCCAGTTTTTGACGCGGCTGGTCAAGCGCTGCACCCGCTCTGGAATCAGATAGATCGTATCGCCCACTAGACCGCCCAGCGGAATCGTGTCGATCGCGCCGTCTAGCTCTGGCAAGGCATAGAGCACGACGCTTTGCAGTCCGCCGATGCCCTGGCGTGTCCAGGAGTGAATATCCTGAATCAGCAGCGGAGCCGCGACGAAGTAGGGAATATTTTTGGCACTGAGAATCCGTTTTGCCACTTCAATTTGCCGTCCTGCCTCCATCGATCCAGCAGGGCCACCGACCAAGGGAAAGCCGATCGTAGAGACGATCGCATCAACCTGCACAGCATCTTTAGACAGCGAGGCAATTTCAACCGTGCCCTGCTGCCGCTGAGTCTGCTCATAGGCTGTGGTCAGCCAGTCGCGCACGACAACGTGACCCTCAACGCCGTTGATGAAAATGGGCAATGGCATTAGACCCGCTTGCTCAAAGGCTCGGATCAGCTTGGCAATATAGGGCTGCTTGGTAATCACATGCTTGCGATACAGCAAAATTGCGGCGATCGGTCTATTTGTTTTAGAGTACCAGTCCAAATACGATCGCGGCGATTCAAAGTATCCCACATAGTCTGGGTGCAGTAACCCCATGTTAGGCGTTTCGATCGCAGCCGCAATCTCACCAATCTGTAAATCCAGATATTTTTCTGCCAAAAACCAGCACATCGCAGCCACGTTGTCTGAGCCACCCGCATTCCAGTAGCCATAGATTACTAGCCAATTCCGCAGGTCTTGGACTTTGCCGACGGGAATGTATTTGAGTAATTTAGGACCCACTTTGAGGAAGCTGAGATAGCCCGCCAGCTTATCTTCTTCGCGGGAGTTGCCAAACTTGCTGAGGATGAACTGCACGGGCTTCGGCATTCCTTTGGGCTTGTCCCCGATCGCAAACTTGCCGATCTGCGTCAGACTCATTAGTTCCAAAGCCGACTCAAACACCAGCCGAACCGGAATTTGAGCGGCGCGATCGCGTAGCCACAGTACCTGATCGTAGTCAAACAGCAAACTGCCAAAGAATACATCTGCCTGCGCTAAGGCAGCTTCCACGATCGCAGGATGGGTGGTGATTTCGCGATCGCTAAACACCCGCACCTCTAAGTCTGGACAACGCTCCTGCACCCGCTTCGCCGCCTGTCGATACAGATCCGCGTTGAAAGATTCAAATCCTGCAATTAAGACAATCCGCTTCATGGTGACCCGATCGAACTTCTGCCTCGATCTTAAGGGGTTGTTTGAAAAGTGGTCTGTATGATTCTCGGAGAATCCGGGGATCTGGCGATCGGCAGTTTTTTATGTCTACCTACTTAGATTCAGGTCTCAAGGGCGATCGCACTGAGTTTGCAGCGTTCCTGATTCGATCGGTTCTGGAGGATGCGATCGAGCCACTAGAATTGTTTTGCCGTTGGCATCTCTACTAAATCCATTAGCTTCTACAATGGGGTTTTCAAGCGGTAGGGGGTTTTCAAGAGAGTTAGACTGCTCTAGATCTCCCTGATTTTTGTTTTGTTCCACTGCTGGATCTCTAGAAGCGGAGTCCAGTGTCACCCAATCGGGAGAGACAATGGTTCGATCGCGCAACGGTTCATCAGGGCTAAGCGGTAAACCGCCTCGTCCAGTTGCTACGAAGCGACTCGATTCATTCGTTCTAGAGCTACAGCCGCGCGCAATTTGGGTAGAGCGATCGACTACATTGGTGGGCAATTCTACCAATCCTTGGCTGGGGTTAATATTGGGTGAATTGACAGTGACTTGTCCATTTAACGTCGGTGCAGTTTGAGAGATGGCAGTGATATCGTTGGTAGGTAAGCGGTTGGGATCAAGCTTTTGGACATTTGTGGTGACTAATCGCGCTTGGAGTTCGTCACGGCTCAATAAGTTTAAGCCAGCCAATTGTCCAGTGATGGTGATGGCACCGCCCTGACCCTGGAAGGCGTTGGCGGTAATGTCATTATTTGCATCTGCTGAAGCGGCAATTAAGTTGGCGTTGAGGGTGATATTGCCGCCGTTGCCACCCGATCGGGCAGTTCCAGCACTGGTGGAGATACTGCTGCCGCGCAGGAGGGTGAGCAGGTCGGCGTTGTGCAGGGTGATGTTGCCGCCGTTGCGCGATCGGTTTGTGGTGGTAATGGTGCCGCGATCGAGGGTGACTTGGTTGGTGTTAAGGATAATGTCTCCCGCATTGCCTGTTCCCGTTCCTCCAGCATCAAGTTTTGCCCTATCGCGAACGGTGAGACTGCCCGTCAAGATTTGCACATCTCCGCCTCTGCCGCTGGCTGCGATCGCTTGTCCATTGCTAGTGCCACCCGAACGACTGAAAGCACCACTGTCATTGCCCTCAAACAAAGCTCGATCGCGCGCCTCAATCACCACACTGCCTGCATTCCCGCTTCCATAAGTGCTGGCGATAAGCTGTGCCCCATCGCGAACGGTGAGACTGCCCGTCGAGATTTGCACATCTCCGCCTCTGCCGCTGGCTGTAATCACTTGTCCACTGCTAGTGATTGCACCCGAACGACTGGAGGCACCACTGTTATTGCCCTCAAATAGAACTCGATCGCGCGCATTAATCACCACATTGCCCGAATCGCCGCGTCCAAGAGCACTGGCATTAAGCTGTGCCCCATTACGAACGGTGAGACTGCCCGTCGAGATTCGCACATCACCGCCGCTGCCGCTGGCTGCGATCGCTTGTCCACTGACAGTGATGCCACCCGAACGACTGACAGCAGCACTGCCACTGTCCTCAAACAGAACTCGATCGCGCGCCTCAATCACCACACTGCCTGCATTGCCGCGTCCGAAAGTGCTGGCA
>JBBSFA010000321.1:0-4867 GCA_038239185.1 Elainellales cyanobacterium
GAAGCGCCTGTTGCTCTAGCAAATGGGGATCGAGGGCGATCGCCATTTGCTTAGCGAGATGATGCACAATTTCTAGATACGTCTGCTGATCGGCAGGTTCAAAGGTCAAAGTCAGACCAAATCGATCGCTAAAAGACAGCTTCTCTTGAACGGTATCCCAAGCGTGGATCTCATCCCCGTCGCGGGGAGCAGGGCGATCGCCAAAGAACTCCCGGATCAGGTGGCGACGGTTGGAGGTGGCATAGACTGCGACGTTTTGAGGACGGGCAGTTAAATTGCCTTCCAAGACTACTTTGAGCGCTTTGTACGCCTCATCATCTTCTTCAAACGACAAATCATCGACAAACAGAATAAACTTTTGCGGCAGAGTCCGCAGTCGATCGGCAATGGTGGGCAAATCGCCCAGATCTGCCTTGGCAACTTCAATCAAGCGTAAGCCGCGATCGCCATACTCATGCAGCAAGCTTTTGATCAACGAAGATTTGCCAGTGCCCCGGCTGCCATAGAGCAAAACATGCAAAGCCGGATAGCCTGCCAGCAGCGCTTCAGTGTTTTTGACCAGTGCCGCTTTTTGCCATTCATAGCGGGCAAGATCCTGGAGCCGAATCGGATCAGGATGTGAAATTTCTGTCAGTCTGCCCGCCTGCCACCGGAAGGCACGGTAAACCCCAAATAGACCCGTTCCCATCTGCCGATAGTAAGTGGCTAAATCTTCTAAAGCGTCTGCCCAGTCTGGGAGGGTTCCTAGCCTTGCCTGTAGATCTGCCGCTAGCGAGGGCGAGGCTAGAGGACGATCGATTTCCCAGGCGACAGGCGCGATCGCTGAGTCAGAAGCTACTTGCACCCACTGGCTGATTTGTGAACTTTCGCAACGATAGATGGTTTGTAGCGATCGCAAATCTTGTCGGGCGGCTGCAACTAGCGCCGCAGGCAGTTCATGCAGTTCAGATCGCTGGATTTGCTGCGTAAATGGATTATCTGCCTGGAGAAGTTGAGCGACGAGAAAAGTCTGCCAACTCACGCCTTCCGTGGCTAAAGCCTGAAACCAGATACCATAGGCTTCTAGACTGGCAAATTTTGGCTCATTTTTTCGATCGCTGGACTGCCGTAAAGCATACAGCACTGTCAAAAAGGCTTTCCCAATTTTATTGTCTAAAACCGACTGATAAAGCAATAGCGATCCGATCTGCTGTTGCAAGCTCAGTATTGCCTGAAATTCCATTGGCTTTAATTCCTGGGAGTGAGAGATCAAACCGCTTGAGTGGGCGATCGATGAATTTTCCTACATTTAGGCTACCATCGTGAACACCTTGGTTTCTGTCTGAAGGGGAGTGGTAAGTGCAGGCTAGGCTAGATTTTAAGTTTAAGCGTAGAAAAAAGCGCCGACTGTCCCTGCTTGCTGCGATTCTGGCGTTTTTTGGGATTTTTGCCACAACTTTGGCGCTCATTTCTTTCCTCGTGACTCCCAAAGTGGCGATCATTGGGTTTCATGGAATTGTCGATCTTGACCATCCGACCGTGGGAACGATTCAAACTCCAGCGGCTGAGCGGATGAGCTATCCCATGCAGGATCTAGAAAAACTTTTAGACTATCTGCTGCACAACAACTACTGGTTTTTGTCTGCACAAGACCTGCATGATTTCTTTATTTTGAGAGCAAAAAAGGTTCCCGTAGAGCATATTGGACAAAAGCCAGTCATGCTGACGTTTGATGACAGTTACAAGACAGTTTACACAAACGTATTGCCCGTTTTGGAAAAGTTAGAAAAGCGATATGGGCGCAAGGCAAAAATGGTGCTGTTTGTGAATCCTGGAACATTCGCCAAACCCAACCGCCCTTCAACTTTATATCTAAGCTGCCAAGATCTGCGGCAGGGCTATGCAACGGGCTTGTATGATATCCAATCGCATGGGCAAAATCATAAAGACATGGCGCACCTTAGCGCTGCGGATTTAATCACCGAGCTGACGCAAGCCCAAGTCGAACTCCGGAGCTGTCTGGCAGGTCTAGCGCCCGCCGAAACGATTGCGGCTCACTTGGCTTATCCCTATGGCTCAATGAATGATTGGGTTGCATCGATCGTCGCTCGGTATTATCATTCAGCTTACTTATACAACAGCCGAATTCTCAGATTTTGCTGGCTCAAAGATCACTACCGGATTTCGCGGTTTACGGCGAATCGAGAAAAGTCTGCTGATCAACTGATTCAAATGGCAGCGCGATCGATGCAGATCAAAAGTGACAAACCTTGTTCGAGGTAAGAGAGTACTGTGATCCAATTGGAACCAGAACAGGCGGCGATCGCCTCTCCCAAACGGGCGGATGCTCTAGATGCGCTCCGAGGTTTTGCCATTTTGGCAATGGTTTTTTCCGGCACAATTCGCTATAAAATTTTGCCTGCCTGGATGTACCATGCCCAAGAGCCGCCGCCGACTCACACCTTCGACAAAACTCTAGCTGGACTAACCTGGGTTGATGTGGTATTCCCCTTGTTTCTGTTTGCAATGGGTGCTGCAATTCCTTTAGCCTTATCCCGCCGGATTGCTCAGGGATCGTCGCCGTTTAATCTAATTGTGTATATTTTGAAGCGCGGCGTTTTGCTGGGTGCGTTCGCCATCATTCTTCAACACCTGCGACCGTTTAGTATCGATCCAAGTCCCAGCGGTAGAACCTGGTGTTTAGCCATGCTGGGATTTATTTTGTTGAGCTTGATGTTTGGGAGAATCCCTGAACGCTGGACTTTAAGTCGATATCGAACGGGGCTGACGATCGCGGCTTGGATCGCTGCCCTGATTCTGATCACGCAACTCCCGTATGGTGGCAAAGGATTCTCGCTCGATCGCAGTGATCCGATTCTAATTTCACTGGCAAATATGGCAGTATTTGGTGCATTGGCTTGGTTGCTGACGCGCTCAAATCAATTCCTCCGGCTAGGACTGCTCGGCATCCTGATGGCTTTGCAGTTGTCCTCTGCTTCAGAGGGTTGGGTGAAGATAATCTGGAATGCTTCTCCAGTTCCGTGGATTTTTCAGTTTTATTATTTGAAGTATCTCTTTATTGTGATTCCAGGTACGATCGCCGGAGATCTGATTTTGACCTGGATTAAGCAACCGGATGAATCTCTGGCTGAGCCTTCTGCAAAACCGCAGTATCTCTTGATTCTAGGCGCGATGGGGCTGCTGTGCCTTGTCTTGCTGGTTGGATTTCAGGCGCGTTGGCTTTGGCAAACGACTCTAGTTTCTATTGCCCTTTGTGCTGCGACTTGGCAGCTCTTTAAACCGTTCAAAGAAGGCACTGATCTGTTAATCAAACAGCTCTATCAATGGGGCAGCTATTGGCTAATATTAGGCTTGTGTTTTGAACCCTTTCAGGGCGGCATCAAGAAAGATCCGTCAACCTATAGTTACTATTTTCTGACGGTGGCGATCGCCTTGTTTTTGCTAATTGGCTTCACGGTTTTAATAGACTGTTTGCGCCAAAAACAGTGGCTCCAGCTATTAGTTGAGAATGGGCAGAACCCAATGATCGCTTATGTTGCCTTTGCCAATTTGCTGTGGCCGATTTTGCAGCTTTCAGGGCTAGAAGATTGGCTGATCGCGGTCACCAGTGCGCCGATCATGGGCGTTGTCAAAGGTGTTTTGTACACAGTACCGATCGCGTTTCTCACTAGCTTCTTTACCCGCCAAAAGTTTTTCTGGCGAACTTGACAGACTCAGTCGAATACAAATCCGCAAAAGGTAGCTATCAAAATCATCTGGAACGCTTCCAGACAGCCGATCGCCCAGCTTTCTCTCAGTTCTAGCAGGTGTATGCGATCGTGTTCACCATGCCTCAAATTACGGATAGTCTTGATTGAGAATCACCCTAATTTCAGAGTCCAATGCAGGAATTTTATTGACTACAACATCCCAAACAATGTCGTAATCAACGCCAAAGTAGTTGTGAATTAACCGATCGCGCATCCCAGCCATAGCACGCCACTCGATCGCACTATATTTTTGGCGCACTACATCTGGTAGCTGTTTAACTGCTTCCCCAATGACTTCAATACTCCGAACATAAGCCCGTTTTAACGTCTCATCTTTCACAAACGCTGTTTTGTCTAAACCTGTAGAACTCGTGATGATATACGTAGTTTCGTCGAGAATGTGTTGAAAATACTCACGCGCTGACGGAGACATACTCGACCTCATCCAAAATATGCGAACCAATATAAGGGCTTAATGACTCGATAGTGATGAGATCGACCGCTCTGTCAAAAAGATCTTCTAGAAAAAAAGATAGGTGTATAAAATTGTCGAATGTCTTTTGGTCTGGCTTAAAAGTAACCAAGATATCAACATCGCTTTGATCATGAATTCCACTATCACGCACAAACGAGCCGAAAACACCACAACGACTAACACCAAAATGGCGTAGCTCCTGTTGATGTTCCTGAAGGAGGAACAATACTTGAGCTTTTGTTTGTACGGGCATTATCTGCATAGACTAATCTACTTGTTGCTGAGTCTATCACAGCCTCCTAGATAGCTTCAAAGGACTGCCCCAGCCGAGATATAAATTAGCCCACTCCAAAAATGAAGGGCGATCGCCTCTCAGTCGCAAAATAATCCTCAGCTTGCATCACTTGAGACAGGTGATCGCCCAACTTTCTCTCAGCTCTAGCAGGTGTAAATGCGATCGCGAGTTCTGCAATGCGATCGCGACCCATGGTAATTCGATTGTCACGCCTCAATATGCCATTGTGCTGCCTGCAATGCGATTGCAGGGTAAGCGCATCTCAAACGCTATTGACAGCTAGGTTCTAGTCCATGGTTGGATTCGGGTAGCGCGGCTGCCAGCAGCGTCAACATGTAGTCATCGTCC
>JBBSFA010000322.1:0-4834 GCA_038239185.1 Elainellales cyanobacterium
CTCCCAGGTGATAGGGTTATTATCAATCGCCAGTTCAGGCGGTAGCAACACTACATATTCGTCGCGCAAAACTTCCCAGGTTTCAAAGTCATTTGAGGTTGGCAGGAGGGTGATTCCCAGATCGATCTGCCCTTTTCGCAGCGCAGATTCGATCTGGTCGCAGTCTTCTAGGTCGCGCAGGATCACGGCGATCGCTGGAAACTGGCGCTGAAACTGGGCGATCGTTTTGGGCAGCAGATGGGTTGCGGCGCTGCGGAAGGCGGCAATTCGCACCTGCCCGCCTTTCAAACCTTTTGCCAAGTTCGCCTCGCTGCTGATGTTGTCGAGCGATCGTAAAATATCTTGCGTGTGGTCAACTACTCGTTCGCCTACAGGAGTCAGCGTTGCTCCATGTCGCCCTCGGCTGAATAGCGTCACGCCTAGCTCTGATTCCAAAGCCGCGATCGCGTGGCTGACCGCAGATTGTGAGACTGTTAAAGCTAGCGCAGCTTCGCTAAAGTTGCCGGACTTTGCGACTGCTACTAGACATCGCAGTTGGTGTAACTTGATGTTTTCGAGATTCATTGCGGCTTTCCTCTAGCGTCCCGACCTCTAACGTTCCGACTTCTAGCTGACCCGATCGCCGAATTCTCTTCAGCGTATCTAAAAATGCGTAGCTTGCAGGAGTTTGGGGTGCATCTGCTAAGGTTGCAACGCCGATGATCCGCTCCAAGGGGGTTGGCAATGGGCATCGCTGAATTTCTGGCGGCAGCGGCTCGGCTGCCAATCTTGGCAAAATCGCGACCCCCAAGCCTTGTCGTACCATGCTGACGACTGTGGAATCTTCCCGGACTTCATAGGTGGGCTGAAGCCGCTGATTGAGAGCAACTAGATGATGTTGAATTTGCGATCGGCAAGAATCATCTTCTGGCGGCAAAATTAGGGAATATCGCGACAGTTGCTCCCAATTGAGCACTGCTGGCAGCTTAAACTGAGGTGGGAATAGCACCAAGTACTCGTCGCGCACTATTTCCCAGGCTTCAAACTCGCTGTGAGTTGGCAAGAGCGTAATGCCTACGTCTAGACGACCTTCCCGTAGTTCTTGCTCAACTCGAATGCAGCCTGAAAACTCGTAGAGTGTGATGCCGATCGCCGGATAGCGTTTCCGAAACTGAGCGATCACCATCGGTAACACATGCGTTGCGACGCTGCGAAATGACCCTAAGCGCACCTCACCGCCTTCTAGCCCTTTCGCTAAGTTGGCTTCAGCGCCGAGTCGATCGAGTAAGCGCAACATCTCCTGGGCATAGCTCAAAATCTGCTCCCCGACTGGCGTAAGGGTAGCTCCATGCCGCCCTCGCGAACACAGCACGACACCTAGCTCCTCTTCTAGTGTGGCGATCGCGTGGCTGACGGCAGACTGTGACAGCGTCAAACTAAGCGCTGCCTCGCTGAAATTGCCGCAGTCTGCGACAGCCACCAAAGCGCGGAGTTGAGAGAGTTTAATGCTTTCAAGGTTCATAGTCGAAAAATCCTAGTGATTCAATGGATCGCAAACTGATTGCAATCTCTCTAAGCAGGTAGTTTTCAAAGCTTCATTCTCCTGATTGTGCCGCAACTCAAAAGTGCGCTTCCTGACACAACCTATGAATTTTTTTCATGGAAGTGATGAAAGTAACCGTTTGATTATAGATAGCAGAGTTTCTACACTAATACATGTAAGCGATACATGTAAGCATTCAGCCAGCGGTTTTAGGTTCCCAGGTTTTAAGAGATCAACCTTGAGCTTGAGTTGATTTAAAGTAAGACTCCCCTGAAAGATTCAGGGTGAATGTCGCTGAGGCTACTTGAATTTTAGGAGGATCATCATGAAAGCTACGTCTCATTATTCTGCCGATTTCTTTAAAGGTTCTGAATCACTTTATCCTGCGGTATCAGCGCCAAAAAATAGATTTAATGCGTTGCTGAGCCAGCTTCAGAGGTTTCTGAATTCCAATCCTACAGAGCCAAGAATTCAGCACAAACGCGATCGCTTTGGTCATGTGTATTGGCGCACCTACGACCCAATTAATAGCCAAATAAAATACTTTGAAACTGAAGACGAAGTCTGTCAATGGCTAGAAAATCGTTACTATCAGTAGGCTACTTCAGGCAACTGAAATAATCCTAAGCAGGTTACTCAGTTGAGTTATCCAACGCCAATGCTGATTCTGAATTAGGAACGATTTGCACAGAGTTGAGCAAAGCAAAAGAGAGAGTGGGCATTGCCTACTCTCTCTTTTCGTCTAGTAATCTTTTCGTCTACCGAGTTTACGAAAAAGCGAATATTTGTCCTAAATTAAGCAACAGGGAGAGAAGATGGGGCTGCTGAAGAAATTGGGGCGGTTAAAGAAGGCGGTTTTACGAAAATGTCTGCCGTTATCGAACTGGCTTGCACTCCCAGCAACAGCCCAATTTTGTGATGCTCGCGTTGAATTAAAGTGTCGCTGCCAATCTGAGTCAACGTGAGTTTCTCGAAGCTGAGTCCTTTCGGCAAGGCTATCTTATCGCCTTCCAAGGCATTGAAGTCTTTGACTACATTGAATCCGCGTCCCCGATTCAATACAAAGGTGTCGCTGCCAGTGCCGCCGATCATGATATTTGGACCTCTGTGTCCAAAAAGAATATCATTTCCCTCGCCACCTACGAGCAGATCTTTACCTTTGCCGCCAATCAGCTTGTCGTCGCCAGCGCCACCTTGAAGAGTCATTTTGCCGCTCTTCTTGTTAATCAGAGTATCGTTGCCATCTCCGCCAAGATCTTGATTGTGATGTCTGTCTTTAGGTTTTTCTCCTTTGCCGGGTCGGGGTGCATCTGACTGCATCTGATCGCCATTGGTATCCACAGGAGGATTGCCGCCGATGCCCGCAGGAGGAATGTGATCTTCTTTTTTGTTTGGGCGACGGGGCGAGTCCATCGAATCGGGCGCATCTTGTACAGTCATGTTGTCAGTCATATCCAGGCTTCCTAGTCAAAGTTTCAAGACCTTTCTAATCTAAGAAATTTTTCTCAGTATGCCGTCCGAGAAAGTATCTTTTTACACTATTTTTTTGGATGAGTCTTTCCAATCCCTCAGTACATTTAGCTAAGGGTTACTTGCCAAAATCCTGACAAAGCCGTTGTGGTAATTCTTTCAGGACTCGCTGGAACGGAGCTGCATCGTCCAACCCTTGCGCCAGAATTAGTGCGCCTTGAATCGCCATCACGCCGTCTTCCCCGCGCTGACGGGCGATCGCTTCATCCATTCCACCTTCAATTAAGACAGTGGCGATCGCGTCGATCCACGATCGCAGCAGCGTTTGAACTTTGGCTTGAAACACATCTTTGGCTGAACCGAGCAGTAAGGCGGCAAGCAAACAGGGTTTTTGACCGTTGCTGTAGGCGATGTTGATGCGATCGCACATTTCTTGTAGTCGAGTTTGTGGGTCGCCAGAACTGTGGAGCGATTCCAGTGTGATCTGCTCCAAGCCTTGTTCTAGGGCAGTTAGGACGGTTTCCACCATTTCATCCTTGCCGCCCGGAAAGTGGTGGTAGAGGCTAGCTTTGCCCAGCCCCGTTGCCTGAGAAATTTTTGAGAGCGTTGCGCCGTCGTAGCCTAGCTGCCGAAACAGATCAAGCAGAGGCGGCACATAAGTTTGTTTGGACATTTATTTGGATAGTGGACATGAATTTATCTATTGACAATTATACCGATCGTTCAGTACAGTAATTTTGAACCGATCGATCGGTTCAGCTAACAAAATAGCAGGACTTCGCTCATGATTAAGCTTTATAGTCACGAATTGTCTGGCAACAGCTACAAAGTTTCTCTGTTTTTGTCGCTGCTGAATCTGGAATTTGGATCGATCAGGATTGATTTAATGGCGGCGGAGCACAAGGGCGCAGCCCATCTGGCGCGAAATCCTTTCGGTCAAGTGCCTGTGCTGGAAGATGGCGAGGTGACTCTGCCAGATGCTCAAGCTATTTTGGTTTATCTGGCGCGGCAGTATGGCGGTGAAGTGTGGTTGCCTTTGGAGGCTTTGCCGATGGCTCAGGTGATTCGTTGGCTCTCGGTTGCGGCGGGCGAGGTTCGGCAGGGAGTGGAACATGCGCGGCTTTACTACCTGTTTGGCGCAACTAATATCAATATTGAGCGGGCGACCCAAAAGTCGGAGTTTATCTTGACGCAGCTCAACCAGCACTTGAGCGATCGCCAATGGCTAGAGCTGGATCGTCCAACGATCGCGGATGTTGCGGTCTTCCCCTATGTAGCGCTAGCGCGAGATGGCCAGATCGATCTTGATTCCTATGCCAACGTGCTTGCTTGGATTGAGCGAGTCAAACAACTGCCTGGTTACATCCCAATGGCAGGGCTATAGAAATAGCAAGGAGTTTTGGTATGTCATCAGGTTGGACACACACCGAATCGCCGTTTCACGCAGGTGAACTGGCAATTCAAGCTCGATTGGGTATTCAACCCCAAATGGATAAGCAGGTGCGGCGGACAGTTCGCGATTATCTGCCGATGCAGCATCGGCAGTTTTATAGCCAGTTGCCCTATTTAATTGTGGGCACAGTAGATTCAGGGGGGCATCCTTGGGCTTCCATTTTGGTTGGGAAACCGGGTTTTGTGGCTTCGCCGGACGATCGCACGATGCGAATTGTTAGCAGACCGCTGTTTGGCGATCCTTTGACTGCCAACCTTGCTAGCGGCATTGACATTGGTCTGTTGGGAATTGAACTGCACAGTCGTCGCCGCAATCGGATGAATGGCACGGTCGTAGCACTTGATGCAGACGGGTTTGATGTCCGAGTGGGGCAAAGTTTCGGCAACTGC
>JBBSFA010000323.1:0-4830 GCA_038239185.1 Elainellales cyanobacterium
GACCCAATAGTCAGGCTCCAAGAGCTGCACACGGGCTTGCAGGCGACGAGCAGACGCATAGGAGCGTCCCGTAGCATAGACCAGGTGAAGGCGATCGCGCTGATCGGACAACTTTTGATTGAGCGCCAGCAGCGCTTGGTCATCGCCTACCAGCGTATTGTCCAGATCGGTGACAAGAAGCAGTTGCATAGGATTAGCGATCGAGGTTTAAGGGTTTGCAGAATTGGCTCTGGGTTAATTTTAAAGGCAATGGGTTAATTGCCTCTCCTGCCTGAGATCGATCGCGATCGAATATATCTCGTCAAGTTTCTCTGACAAAAGTTTTTTCTGGCAAAAAGCAGAGCGGTTGCGTTAGAACAGGTTGAGTCAGAACTTAATGCGAACCACTACGAGCTAGGACAAGCGAAATGAGGATGCAAGAAGAGGTGGTTGTGGAGCTAGCGCAGGAGCTGTTTTACAAAAAAGCATTGGTGAAATTTGATGGCGAATGGGTGGGGGCGATCGCCGCTATTCCTCGCGCTCATCAAGCCAGTGCCACCGATTTAAACTACGGTGAAATCTTCATTCGGGATAATGTGCCCGTGATGGCCTATTTGCTGCTGCAAGGTCACTATGCTGCCGTCCGCAATTTTCTGAATACCTGCTTACAGCTCCAGAGCGATCGATCGGAAACAAGAGGAGTTTTTCCGACGAGCTTTGTGGAAGTCAACGGGCAAATGGTGGCAGACTATGGGCAACGGGCGATCGGGCGCGTTGTGTCAGTGGATGCCACGCTGTGGTGGGCGATTCTGGCACATGCCTATGTGCAGCGATCGGGCGATCGGGCATTCGCCTGTGTGCCCCAGGTGCAAGTTGGCATTTCCCGGTTTTTAGATTTAATTTTGCATCCGTCGTTTCGAGAAGCCCCAACGCTGTATGTCCCCGATGGAGCGTTTATGATCGATCGCCCGATGGATGTCTGGGGCGCACCTTTAGAAGTTCAGTCATTGCTGTATGGTTCGCTGCTGAGCGCGGCAGGTCTAATCCAGATTGCTCTGGAGCAGCAGCAATCAGCAGCGCTAGGTGAAAGGTTTGAGCAGTGCTTAAAGTATGCTCGACGGCTGCGGCGCTATATGCTGCGGCAATATTGGGTGAATAGTAAAACGGTGCAGGTATTGCGACGGCGACCGACGGAGCAATATGGAGATGCGATCGAGAATGAATATAATATTCAGACTGAAACCATTCCGCATTGGCTACAAGACTGGTTGGGCGATCGTGGGGGTTACTTGATTGGCAACATTCGGACTGGACGACCTGACTTCCGGTTCTTCACGCTAGGAAACTGTTTGGGCGCAATGTTTGATGTGATTAGCGTGCGGCAGCAAGCGGCTTTGTTTCGGCTGGTGTTGCAGAATCAAACTGCTCTAGTGGCGCAGATGCCATTGCGAATTTGCCATCCGCCGCTAAGCGATGTGGACTGGCGGCGCAAGACCGGATACGATCGCAAAAACCTGCCCTGGTGCTATCACAACGCGGGACATTGGCCCTGCCTGCTGTGGTTTTTGGTGGCAGCCGCACTGCGCCATCAGCAGCACCAGCAAGAAGCCGCACTTGCAGTTGAAATGAATGAGCTATTAGACACTGCCTATCAGCGCTTACTGAAGCAGCTCCCTCGGCAAAACTGGGCGGAATATTTCGATGGTCCGACTGGGAGTTGGATGGGACAGCAGGCACGGCTGTATCAAACTTGGACGATCGTTGGCTTTTTGCTAGTGCATCATTTCCTGAAAGTGAATCCGGCGGATGCGACCGTTTTGGATGTGCCACGCCTGCAAGATCTGCGACTCTCACAAGAGTTGCGATCGCTATGATGAAGTCACTAGAGGGATTTGATGATTGAATCATCGTATAGACTGCTTACGTCTAAAAGTTCGGAAATTCGCTTTGTATCGTAAGCAGTTCTAACGTTCAATTCAAAGTTTTTTATCAGGCTGTTGGGAAAGTTGGGGTTAAAGCTAAAGTCTTTGTTTGATTGCAGATTAAATATCTTCACGCCTGCAAGCTGCTTCCTAGCCTCCTCTATGGGAAGTCCCAGTTTAACCGCTACGATTCTGATTGCTTCGAGGTTCCCCCCGTTCACTAGGTTTACCGCTTTGTTGATCGCTCGAAGATAGGCTTGTAGGTCAGCCTTACGAGCTTCGATGACCTTCTTCCGAGTCAGAATCACATCGGCAATCAAATTGGTGTCTTTGGTGGTAAAAATTATTTTCCCGTCTCCCTGAACAGCAGCTTTGCCCAACCACGGCTCGAAGGTGACAGCCGCATCGACATGTCCATTGACAAAAGCAGTAGCTGCATCTCCGGCGGTCATGTTCTTCAGCGTTACATCTGCGGCGGTCAGTCCACCTCTTTCTAGATAGGCACGCAGCAGAATGTTTTCAAACAACAGATCTTCGCAGGCGATCGCTTTGCCTTTGAGATCTTCAGGGCGGTTGATGCCGCGTCCCAAGATACCATCGGAGCCGTTAGAGTAGTCCACCGCATAAATTGCGCGAATGGAGCGATCTTTGTTGATCAGTTCGATCGCATCCCCGCTTGTAGCCCAGTAAACATCGACCTTGCCTTCCGCAAAGCCGTTAAGGCCCTCACTGCTGCTCTGAAAAAAGGTTTCCTGTACGGTGATCCCTTCGTCATGGAAGAGGTCTTTCCTGAAGGCAACATAGTGACCCGCATAACCCGGCCAAGGCAGAACACCCGAGATAAGTGGGAGTCCAGATTGAGTGGGCAGAGAAGAGGCTACGGATTGAGTACAACCATGGAGCGTCACTCCTCCGGCTAACCCTCCGGCTAACCAAAGCACTCGGCGGCGAGACAGGCTCGGTGGGATAGAACTCATGAAACAAAACTCCTGACTGCGATCAAAAAATAATTTAGCGAGAATAAATTTAGGCTATAAATATTCTTAGAACTGCATCTTCTATTATTAATGTCGCCTACTATTAATACTGTTGTAGCTTAAGTCATCCGGATAGTTGGCTGTTTTGTCGTACAGCCATAGGTATAGCGATCGCAGAGTCTGCGATCGTCGTAGGGTTCGCGATCGCGATGGTGAGCTGACTAGAGCGATTTGACGATTGAATCATCATAGAGACTGCTTACGTCTAAAAGTTCGGAAATTAGCTTTGTCTCGTAAGCAGTTCTAATATTCAATTCAAAATTCTTGATGATGCTGTTGGGAAAGCTGGGGTCAAAGCTAAAGTTTTTGTTTGTTTGTAGATCAAACATCTTTACGCCTGCAAGTTGCTTTTTAGCATCTTCTACGGAAAGACCGAGTTTAACCGCTACGATTCTGATTGCTTCGAGGTTCCCCCCGTTCACTAGGGTTACCGCTTTATTGATTGCTCGAAGATACGCTTGTAGGTCAGCCTTACGGGCTTCGATGACCTTCTTCCGAGTCAGAATCACATCGGCAATTAAATTGGTATCTTTGGTGGTAAAAACTATTTTCCCGTCTCCCTGGACGGCAGCTTTGCCCAGCCACGGCTCGTAGGTGACAGCCGCATCGACATGTCCATTGACAAAGGCAGTAGCTGCATCTCCAGCGGTCATAGCCTTCAGCGTTACATCTGCGGTGGTCAGTCCACCTTTGGCAAGATAGGCACGCAGCAGAGTGTTTTCAAATAACAGATCTTCGCAGGCGATCGCTTTGCCTTTGAGGTCTTCAGGGCGATCGATGCCGCGCCCCAAGATCCCATCGGAGCCGTTAGAGTAGTCCACTGCATAAATTGCGCGAATGGTGCGATCTTTGTTGATCAGTTCGATCGCATCCCCGCTTGTAGCCCAGTAAACATCGATTTCGCCTGCCGCATAGCCCTGATTGCCCTCGCTGGCGCTCTGAAAAAAGGTCTCCTGTACGTTTAACCCCTCGTTATAGAAAAAGTCTTTCCTGAAGGCAATATAGTGACCTGCATAACCTGGCCAGGGAACCACACCAGAGATTAGGGGAAGTCCAGATTGAGCGGGTAAAGAAGAGGCTGCGGATTGAGTACAACCATGGAGCACCACTCCTCCGGCTAACCCTCCGGCTAACCAAAGCGCTCGACGGCGAGACAGACTCGGCGGAATAGAACTCATGAAATAAGACTCCTGAATATAATTTAGGAAAACAATTTAGCGAAAAAATATTTAGGCTAAAAATATTCTTATGAACTGCATGAGTGAAGAACTCGAAGCCGTTCATTTTAGGTTTCTCAACGTCGCAAATAATCAAGTCGCACAGAATCAAGTCGCACAGAATCAAACACACGGACTAAAGCTACAGTTAAAAGCTATAGTTAATTGCGTCGCCTACTATTAATACTGTTTTGGCTTGAGTCATCCGGATAGTCGGCTGTTTGAATATTATTCGAGTTAAAGAGACTTAACGATCGAATCATCATACAGGTCGCTTACCTCTAGCACTTGGGGAATCAGCTTTGTCTCGTAGGCAGTTTTAACATTCAACTCAAAATTTTTCATCACGTTATTAGGGGCATTCGGATTGAAGCCAGAGGTTTTATTGGATTGCAGATCAAATATCTTTGTGCCTGCAAGTTGCTTCCTGGCATCGTCCACGGAGAGTCCCAGTTTGACCGCTACAATTCTGAGGGCTTCAAGATCACCTGCATTCACCAGATCTACGGCTTTATCGATTGCCCGAATATATGCTTGTAGATCAGCCTTACGAGTTTCGATCACCTTTTGCCGGGTCAAAATTACATCAGCAATAATATTCGTATCTTTGGTCGTGAAAATAATTTTCCCATCTCCGTGAATGGCAGCTTTAGTCAGCCACGGCTCGTAGGTGAC
>JBBSFA010000324.1:0-4824 GCA_038239185.1 Elainellales cyanobacterium
AGGGGCTAAGCTCAATCATCTTTCGGGAAGGCAAACTGGCGTATAAGGTGCTCGACCTAAAGCTGCCATCTAACCGACCCATGGAGCAAATCTAAGTAATTACTCGTAGATCGAATTTGCACTCACGCTATTAGTATTGCTTTAGTCATATCCCTATACAAAACTATGAGGAAAGATGCGGCGCAAGTGTTGCGCCAAAAGCATTATATGGATCTTGGAACCGACTTTACTTTAGGAGTACATTGAACTAGTTACTTACCGAGATGATGCAAACCTTTTTGGTTCTTTAAAGGAAAACAAGGGCACATGAAAACGGCTGCAACCTCGTTCACTCAATCTAGTGTAAAAACGGCGATCGTCCGCAACCCCCTCATTGTTTCACCGGACATCACCGTTAGAGAGGCGATCGCCCAGATGCACCAAGTTCGGGTGACCTGGGCATCGACCCCAGTGTCCTCGCCGCATGATCTGCACCTTGAAGCGCGATCGAGCTGCGTATTAGTGGTAAAAGGCGAGCAGCTCTTAGGAATTTTGACTGAGCGAGATATTGTTTTGTTGATCGCTCGACAGCTATCCTTAGACACTTTGACAGTGCGTGAGGTGATGGCATCCCCAACGGTTTGCCTGCGCGAGTCTGCCCTCACCGATCTTTTTTCGGCGGTGAATCTGCTCCAGCGGCCGATTCGCCCTGTCCCGTTGCTAGATGATCAAGACCGAATTGTCGGCTTATTGACTCCTGAGAGCTTGCGACTAGAAGCTTACACTGCTGAAATAACACAGGTCGAACTGAAAAAACGGCAGCGAATCGAAGCAAACCTGCGCGAGAGCGAACGGCGCTATGCAACCCTGACTGAAATGTCTCCCGTGGGGATTTTTCAAACCGATGCAGAAGGGGATTGCCTCTATGCCAATGAGCGCTGGTGCCAAATTGCTGGGCTAACGCCAGCAGAGGCAGCGGGCTTTGGCTGGGTGAATGGCATCCATCCGGACGATCGCGATCTTGTTTCCACGGAATGGTATGTAGCAGTTCAGGCAAACCGCCCGTTTCGTCTGGAATATCGGTTTCAAAATGCGGCAGGGCAAATCACCTGGGTGTTTGGTCAGACAACGTCAGAGCGCGGAATGAGTGGTGAAGTTGTTGGCTACGTGGGTACTATTACGGATATTAGCGATCGCAAACAAGCCGAACAAGCCCTAAAGGTGCAACGAGACTTTAACCTCCTGATTGCTGAAATCAGCAGCCGCTTTGTCGATATCAGCCCAAACAATCTGGACACTGAGATTGAACGCACCCTGCAACTGATTGGCGAAGCGACCCAAGTTGACACTAGCTACCTGATCAAATTTTCTGAAGGCAATGGGGCTGGCACGTCACTCGAAGGGCGGACTCTGAGGATGACTCACGAATGGGCTAAGTCAAGCTGCCCTCGCCAAATTGCTCTGGTACAGAATGCTCCCCTCACACTCTTTCCTTGGGCAAACACCAAGCTGCTCAACCGAGAGACGGTTCATGTCCCTTGGACGGCTGATGCCCCTGCCGAGGCAGCAATTGACCAAGTAGGTTGGCAACAGTTCAATCTGTCGGCAGTTCTGGTCGTTCCCCTCATTCAAAAATCTACGGTCGCTGGAGTGATGGGGTTTGCCTCTTTCAGCCATGCTATGAATTGGGATACAGAAACGATCCGGTTACTGCAAGTGATGGCACAAACGATCGCTAATGCTCAGGAGCGTGCCCAGAATGAACAGCGGCTGTATGTGAGTGAAGAGCGGTTGCGACTGGCATTGGCAGCTGTAAATCAGGGACTCTATGACCTCGATCTGCGAACCGGGGAAGCCATTGTTACGCCTGAATATGCCACGATGCTGGGCTATGATCCAGCGACCTTTCAAGAAACAAATGCGAAATGGATTGAGCGGCTGCACCCCGACGATCGAGAGCCTGTAGCAAACATCTATCAAGCTTATGTTGCCGGAAACCTGCCCGAATACAAAGTAGAATTTCGCCAGCGCACCCAAGCGGGAGAGTGGAAATGGATTCTTTCCCTGGGCAAGATCGTTGACTGGGATGCAGCGAGGCAACCACTACGGATGTTGGGAACGCATACGGATATCAGCGATCGCAAACAAGCTGAGGTAGCAATACAGCAACTCAACCAAGACTTAGAACAGAAGGTTGCCGAGCGGACTGCTGCCCTACAAGCCAGCGAAGCAACCAATCGTGCCATGTTGGAAGCGGTTCCTGATCTGTTACTACGACTCAGGCATGATGGTACCTGCTTGACCTACATCCAGCCCAACGTCCAGGCAGGCACGTTTTTGCCCATTAATAATAACCTTTCGGAAGTTTTACCCATAACCTTGCTAGAGCAACAATTACAAACTATCGAGACAGCCATCGAGACACGGGAACTGCAAGTTTACGAGCATCAGTTCCTCAAGCAAGGGCGCATGGTCTCTGAAGAAGTCAGGATAGCAGCACTGAATGACTCTGAAGTCCTTGCAATCGTTCGGGATATTACCGATCGCAAGCAAGCGGAAGAAGAACTGCGAAACCTCTCCGATCGCTTGACCTTAGCAGTAAAGTCTGGGGCGATCGCTATCTGGGATTGGAACGTCCCCGATAATATTCTCACCTGGGATGACCGCATGTACGAACTGTATGGCATCATGCCTGAGCAGTTCGCTAGTATCTATGATGCTTGGGCAAGCCGCTTACATCCAGACGATCGCCCCTTTACTGAAGCTGCGATTCAACAAGCTCTAGTGGGAGAGAAAGACTACGATCCTGAATTTCGGGTGATGCATCCTGATGGCGCAATCCGCTTTATTAAAGCCTATGCGCTAGTGCAGCGCAACGAACAGGGTGAACCTCAGCATATGATTGGAATTAACTTTGATATCACCGATCGGAAGCAGTCCGAAGTCAAACTCCTGCAAACCACTGCCCAGCTCGAAGCCTCCAACAAAGAGCTAGAAGCATTTGCCTACTCGGTATCTCACGATCTGCGATCGCCATTGCGAGCGATCGATGGTTTCAGCAGAGCCTTGCTCGAAGACTATGGCGACCAATTTGGGGAGGAGGGCAGAGACTATTTCGATCGCATCCGTCACAATGTCAGTCGGATGGGAACACTAATTGATGATCTGCTAAACCTATCCCGCGTCTCTCGCTCGGAGATGCAATACAGCGCTGTAAATCTCAGCACATTGGTGCAAGAACAGTTGCATGAACTGCAAGCCTCAGAGCCAGAACGACAGGTTATAGCAGTGGTTGCTCCAGAGGCGATCGTTTCTGCTGATGCTACGCTGATGCGGGTTGTGATTAGCAACCTTTTACAAAACGCCTGGAAATTTACCAGCCACCATGCCACCGCACACATTGAATTTGGAGTAATGCAACGAGAAGGACAATCCATCTATTTTGTACGCGATGATGGGGCAGGATTCGATATGGTTTATGCCAACATGCTGTTTGGGGTTTTCCAACGCTTACACAACACCTATGAGTTTCCCGGTACGGGCATTGGATTAGCAACCGTTCAACGAGCAATCCATCGTCATGGTGGGCGAGTTTGGGCAGAGGGAGCCGTTGAGCAAGGTGCAACCCTTTATTTCACAGTGCCCCATTCCCATCTCTAAACAGGAGCTTAAACCATGACCGTTCTGCGTAAACTTTTATTGGTTGAAGATAACCCGGACGATGAGCGGTTGACGATTCGGGCACTGCGTCGGGGTAACGTTGCGAATGAAATTATCGTAGCTCGTAATGGTGAAGAAGCCTTGAGGTTGGTGTTTAGCATAAATCCGTTACCCTGCGTTGTGCTTCTAGACTTAAAGCTACCCAAAATAGACGGTCTGGAAGTCTTGCGACGAATTCGCACCCACGAAACCACCTGTTTATTGCCCGTTGTGGTGCTTACCTCATCCAGCGAAGACCGCGACATTATTGAGAGCTATAGTTTGGGAGCCAATAGTTATGTGCGGAAGCCTGTTGATGTGGATCAGTTCACCGAAGCAATCCGCCAACTGGGACTGTACTGGGCGGTGGTCAATCAGCCTTTACCGGAGGGACTGTAACCTATGAGTGAGCCGCTGAACGTTTTGATCATTGAAGACTCAGAGGACGATGCCCTGTTAGTGCTTCGAGAGCTGCGACGCGACGGGTTTACTGTCACTTGGGAGCGAGTACAGACGGCTGATGCACTGAGCAAGGCTTTGATCAATGGCTCCTGGGATGTCATTATCTCAGACTATCGCTTACCCAAATTCGATGCACCTGCGGCACTCAAAATTGTCAAACAAAGCCGACCTGATCTGCCCTTCATTGTAGTGTCGGGCACGGTTGGCGAAGCATCGGCAGTGGCTTTGATGAAAGCGGGTGCCCACGACTATCTGATGAAGGATAGCTTAACGCGATTGCCCGAAGCGGTGCGGCGAGAAGTTCGGGAAGCTCAGATCCGCTTAGATCGCCGACAAGCCACGCTTGAACTCGATCAAACCAAGGAACGGTTGCAACTTGCGATCGAAGGATCAGGGATTGGGCTATGGGATTGGTCGATTCAGACGGGAGCGCTGACCTTGAATGAACGCTGGGCAGAGATCATTGGCTATACGCTCCAGGAACTGGAACCTATCAGCGTTGAAACTTGGCGGCATTATACTCATCCAGAGGATTTGCCGAAAGCCACTGTTGCCCTGGAACAGCACTTTTGCAAAACCACCCAGGTTTACGAATGTGAACTGCGAATGCACCATAAGTCGGGTCGGTGGGTGTGGGTGTTGACGCGAGGCAAGGTGGTGGACTGGGATGCTGCGGGGAATCCC
>JBBSFA010000325.1:0-4787 GCA_038239185.1 Elainellales cyanobacterium
GCCCGGATTCCTGACGAAGCCTTTGCTCAGATGGTTGGCGTACTCCCCTATTCGGTGCGAATGGCAAGACGCAAACCCGGCAAGCTGAACGTCAAAGTGAAAGCCTAGCAGGTGAAAGTAAGCCTAGCAAGCTAGAATTCTTCGGGATCATCCAAAAGCGTTTCGATCAATAGATCGACCTGATGCTGCTGCCGAGAAAGAAAGGCTTCGCAGTGCCGTAGTTGCTCAACTGCGGTCGAAAACTGCTCGAAAACCTTGGCTAGTTCTAGCTCACCCAGTTCAATCCGGTTAATAATCGTTTCCACTTCAGCAACCGTCGCTTCATAATCCCAATTTGCAGGCAGAACTGCGCTAGAAGGTGGAATCTTGGAATTTTCAGTCGGGATCAGCGCCTTTTCTGGAAGGTCGAACGAACTACTCATAAAATCCTACTCATAAATTTTATTCACGGCGCTTTGCGCTCCTCTTCCAACGCACCCAGAATTTCCGATACCTTAACTTTGGCGATCCCTTGAGCCAACTGCACCGTTAACTCTTGTCCTACCGCGAGATTCTCAGTCGATCGCGCCACTGCTCCATCCGCCTGCCGCACCACCGCATAGCCGCGTCGCAGCACTGCCGCTGGATCAAGAGTGGTCAGCTTTTGCCGCAGCAGCTCACAATGCTGAATTTGTGCCCGTAGCTGCTGATTGGTGCTTTGGGTCAGCCGTTGCCGCAACCAGCCGATCGTTTGCACCTCTTGCCGGATCTGGCGATCGAGGTGCAAGCGCTGCAAACGCCCCCGCAGGCGATCGAGCTGATCAGCAGCCAGATTGAGCTGTGTCGTCACAGTTCGATTGATCGCGACAATTCGTTCCCGATGCTCGGCATAAACGTCTGCCAGCAGGGGAACCGCTTGAGCCGCTGCCGCCGTTGGCGTATGGGCATAAACATCTGCCACCAGATCCGCCAACGTTTCGTCGCGTTGATGCCCAATCCCTGCCACAACTGGAATCGAACAGGTGGCGATCGCCTTCACAACTCGCTCGTCATTAAAGCAGACCATATCTTCGATCGCCCCTCCCCCCCGCGACAAAATCAGCACTTCGGCGCGCCCATCTTGCTCCACCCGCTTAATGGCCTGGACGATTGACAGCGGAGCCTGCTCCCCCTGTACCAAAGCCGGGGAAAACAGAACGCGCAGTCCGGGCTGGCGGCGTTTCAAAGTCCGCTGAATATCTCCCCAGGCGGCAGCTTGCGGCGAAGTCACTACGGCGATCGTTTGTGGATAGGGGGGCAAGGATCGCTTGCGCTCCGGATTAAACAGTCCTTCAGCCTCTAGCCGTTTGCGGAGCTGGCGATAGCGTAAAGCGCGTAGTCCCTCCCCAGCCGGAAGCGCTTGCCAAACGATGAGCTGATAGGTGCCTCGCTGAGGATGGATGTGAATCCGTCCTAAAATAATCAGTTGCTCTCCCGCCGCTGGCAAGGTTGCCAGCCGATTGAGCTGATTATTCCAGACGACGCAGCTAATGCTGGCTTGGGCATCAGGATCTTGCAGGGTGAAAAAGAGTCCGCTGCGGTAACGAGTGGCGCTTGAGACTTCTCCGGTCAGCCAAATTTGCCGCAGTTGCTCATCTTCCTCTAGCAAAGCCTGAATATAGGCAGTCAAACCTGCCACTGAAAGAGCAGTGTCTGGGACAAGCAGGCTAGGAAGATTTGTGGTCATTTCAGCAAATGGGCAAAAGATTTTGCAAATCTAATTTAATTTAGTACATGTGTATGGTTTATTCAAAAAACCGCTACTATTAGGAAAGTAGATCAAAAAAATCGGCGATCGTGGTTCATCATGATACTGCACTACAATTTCTACCGATGATTTCTTTGGTTTCTTTCTGTAATTGGTGACAGGGTAGCTAAAACACGGATTGACCTTCTTGTACGTGCGATCGCAGACTTTCAGCTCTGACTTTCACATTTTAATTTTTCTCAAACGCTTCTGTTGAGGTGCGAATGGCTAAGACCAATAACGAAACTTCCGAACGTGCAAAAGCCCTGAATATGGTGCTGACCCAGATCGATCGCACCTTTGGTAAAGGGACGATCATGCGACTTGGGGATGCGACCCGGATGAGGATAGAAACGATCCCAAGCGGTGCCCTCACGCTAGATTTAGCGCTGGGCGGCGGACTTCCTAAAGGGCGAGTCATCGAGATCTATGGACCAGAAAGTTCCGGTAAAACGACGCTAGCGCTCCATGCGGTGGCAGAAGTCCAAAAAGCAGGCGGCGTTGCAGCCTACGTTGATGCCGAACATGCGCTCGATCCTGCCTACTCTGCTGCACTGGGGGTGGATATCGCCAACCTGCTGATTACCCAGCCGGACACGGGTGAGCAGGCACTGGAAATCGTCGATCAACTGGTGCGATCGACTGCCGTAGATATCGTAGTAGTCGATTCAGTGGCGGCATTAGTGCCCAGGGCTGAAATCGAAGGCGAAATGGGAGATGCCCACGTTGGCTTGCAGGCGCGTCTGATGAGCCAAGCGCTTCGTAAGATCACCGGAAACATCGGCAAAACGGGCTGTAGCGTCGTCTTTATTAACCAACTGCGTCAAAAAATCGGGATTTCTTACGGCAACCCTGAAACCACGACGGGCGGAAATGCGCTGAAGTTCTATGCTTCGGTTCGCCTAGACATTCGCCGGATTCAAACGCTGAAAAGGGGCAACGAGGAGTACGGGACTCGCGCCAAGGTAAAGGTCGCCAAAAACAAAGTTGCGCCTCCCTTCCGCATCGCTGAATTTGACATCATTTTCGGCAAAGGAATTTCTACGCTGGGCTGTTTAATCGACCTAGCAGAAGAAACGGGC
The DNA here is from genome assembly GCA_038239185.1 of Elainellales cyanobacterium. Lineage (GTDB taxonomy): Bacteria > Cyanobacteriota > Cyanobacteriia > Elainellales > Elainellaceae > FACHB-886. Next base: position 2,848 of record JBBSFA010000325.1, read on the forward strand.
GTTGTGACTCGTCGGGGTGCCTGGTATAGCTTCAACGGCGACAACATCAGTCAAGGTCGCGACAACGCGATTAAGTACATGGAGGAAAAGCCTGAGTTTGCGAAAGAAGTAGAAAAGCTGGTGCGCGAAAAATTGGAGATGGGCGCAGTTGTCTCTGCCAACTCCGTTGCGCCAATGGATAGCGCTGATGCGATCGAAGTGGAAGAGGAAGAGTACATAGAAGAAGCGTAAGGCTTCAACTGCCAACGTTGAGATCCCCGGATTCTTTAAAGAATCCGGGGATCTGCGCCCAACGAGTTGCGTAACTAATTAAAGTCAGGGGAAGGAAACCCCTGGCTTTTTCATGATTTAGCTGCTGACAGTAAGCAACGGTCGAAACCCATGCTTCAGCGAAACCTGCCCGATCAGATCCATCTTGTCTAGCGTGATCTGATTCCGTCCCCAGGAGAAGTTGGTGTACAGCTTTTCAAACTCCAGCAGCATCGACTCCGCGAAGCAGGCAAAAAGCTGACGAGCCGGAATGTCCATATTGACAATCCGCATAATCTTCCAGTCGATATCCAGCGAATGTTCGACAATGCCGCCATTCAAAACGTGGATACCGGGGTATTGAATCCGCGTTGCCAGATTTTTGGGATAGCCGCCGTCAATCATCAGGCAGGGCTGTTTCAAAGTCGCGAAGTCGATTTCAACTCCCTTCGGCATACTGGCAACCCAGACCACAATATCCGCTTGGGGCAGCGCTTCTTCCAGCGGCAAAATTTTCCCGCGTCCCAGTTCTTCCTGGAGCGATCGCAACCGCTCTTGATTACGGGCAACCAGCAGCAATTCTGCGGTATCAGTGCGGGCATCCAGCCAGCGGCAGACGGCGCTGCCGATATCGCCCGTGGCTCCACAAATCGCCACTGTAGCTTCAGACAAATTGATGCCTAGCTGTTTAGAGGCTTCTTCAACTTGGCGGCAAATGATATAAGCCGTGTGGGTGTTGCCTGTGGTGAAGCGATCGAATTCCAGCTTGATATTGCGGATTTGTTCAATCTGCTGCAAGTTGAAATTTTCAAAGATGATCGAGGAAAACCCGCCCAGTGCCGTGATGTTAATGCCATGCTTTTGGGCATGTGCCATCGCATTAACGATTTTGCGAGTGGCGGCTTTAATCCGACGGGTTGCCAGCATTTCTGGCAGAAAGCAAGACTCAACGTATCGCCCTTCGATTTGCTGTCCAGTCGCGCTTGTGACTTTGATTGTGTCAACAATTTGCGGCGGGGCACTACACCAAAAGTCGAGTCCTTGATCGGCGTATTCAGGATAGCCTAACTCTTTGGCGACCGATTGAGCGTGTTCCAAACTTGTCAAATGACCAATTAATCCAAACATGGACAGCGTATTAGCCTGATGAATCAAAGGGGATAATGAGAAGAGCGAAGATAAAATCAAGCACTCTTAAGAATAGTACACAAAATCAGTCCTCAAAAATTGCCGATTTTCGAGCTTGGTCTGAGGCTAGCTGGCGCTTAGCTAGAAAAGGCTAGCTTTTGCGTCGATTAGCTTTAGATTCGATTAGCTTATGCCATGGCTTGATCGAGAGGCTCTTCGATCGATGCTTCTGAGGACTAAGGCACTGAGGGCTGAGGCAGCCGGGACAGGAGCGGGGCGGCTCCAAGTAGAGTCTGGGTATAGGGATGCTGAGGATGGGTGAAGATCTCCTCTGTCCTGCCCAGCTCCACGATCTTGCCTGCATTCATCACGGCGATTCGATCGCACATGAATCGCGCTACCCAAAGATCGTGGGTGATGAATAAGTACGTTAGCTTAAACTCCTGCTTCAGTTCTAGCATGAGATCTAGCACCTGTGCCTGAACGCTAGCATCCAACATACTGACTGGCTCATCGCAAACCAGCAGTTTGGGACGGGTGATCAGCGCCCGGGCGATCGCCAC
>JBBSFA010000326.1:0-4779 GCA_038239185.1 Elainellales cyanobacterium
AGAATTGAAAAATTGAATCAGGAAAATTTCCCGATTTGCAAATGAGTTTGGACTCAACTCCATTAGAGTTTCAAGAATTTCAGGAAAAACCTAAAAATATTTTGCGGTGAAATTTAAGGGTAATTTCCCTAATTCCTTGACAGAACTTGCACAGGAATGCAGGTGATGAAACTTGACATGCAAAAGTATTTGCTTTTGCACTTTGCCTAACTTCCTTGACACCCAGCAAAAAGGGACAAAGAAGGGATAAATTTGAGGCATCGATCGGATACCTCCTTTTGAGTCAGCACTCATCTAAAGCAGTGGAACTCTCACAAGTTAACAATCGAATCGAAGACCTGCAACATTTCTTAAAGGAAAGGTTAAGTTGTTACAAACCGACACAAAGCTTTCAGAAGCTCAACGAAGTGCGGCAGGCGATCGACTGCTGCCTACCTCGACAGAGAGCTAATTGAATAGAGCATGTCCGGTCAAGCGACTATGAGAAAGTCACAGGTCGATTCAGGGAATCTGAACCCTGGAGGGTGGGGCTTCTGTTCGCTATTGCAGACAAACAGCGCCAGTCACCCACGGGTGACTGGCGCTGTTGAGTGTTGTCAGTGTTGTCCTTGTAATTGTCAGCCGCTAGGCTCTTACCGAGCAGGCTGGGTCAGCATTGCGCCATTGCCAGGAATCGTGCTGGCGGGTGCACTGTTGGGCACACTGTCGGGCACAGCCCCGCTAGATGCAGCATCAGGGCTGTTGTCTGGACTGGTGCGATCGCCCGAAGCTGAATCGGCATTTGGACTCGCTACCCCAGTTGGATCAGCAGCAGGCTCGATCGCCGGAGAAGTTTGAGTCGCGCTCGATTGCCCGCCTGCGCTCTGGTTGAGATAGTCATAGACGGTCGCTGCAACCTGCCGGATCAAATCTTGCGCCCGACTGTCGTTAAAAGGACGCTTCACCATTGCCGTGATGGCATAGCGCTTGCCATTGGGCATGTCGATAATGCCTGTATCACCGACCAAAGTGCCAATATCACCGGTTTTATGGGCGATCGTCGCTCCTTCACCCAAAGAAGAAGGCAGCAGCGTATCCGACACTGTGTGTCGCATAATTTCGAGGGCGCGATCGCGCGACTTCATCGATAAAATTTCACCCTGGCTCACCATCGACAGCAAGGTCGCCAGTTCCTTGGGCGAGGTAGTATTAGTCCCTTCGAGGTCAGGCAGGAGTTTCCGCAACACCGTTTGCTGCAAACCCCACTGGCGGAAATGTTGATTCACTTGCTCAATGCCACCTAGCCGCCGGACGATCAGATTAGTCGCCGTGTTATCGCTAATCGTGATCATGTTAGTAATGGTTTCCAACACGGTATATTCTGAGCCGATCGGCGCGTACTGCATGTCGCCAGAGCCTTCGCCGATGTCTCCCTGCTGCAACACCAGTTTGTCGCCCAGATGAACTCGTCCCGCATCGATTTCCTGAAACAGAGCGACTAACACAGGCACTTTAATCATGCTGGCAGCCGAAAAGCTCGATGTGCCGTTTAGGGTAAAGTAATCGCCCGAATCCAGGTCAATCAGAAAGACCCCTGGGGTCAACTCTTGGAGTCCTTGAGTCAGCGGGACAACTTTAGCAGTCAGGGCAGTTAGCTCATGTCCTTTGGGGAGGGCAGTTGGCGAGCGCCCAATATTGTGTTCGACTTCTGCTGCATTGGCAGTAGTCGTGTGGATTTGAGCCACAGAGGCAGGGCGATTGATTGCCGGATTCCAGACCGACAGGAAGGTGCCTGCGATCGCCCCAATCCCAACTCCCAAGATCAACAGCCGCAGGATATGCACGAAGGGCGAAGCCGGACGGCGCTCTCGTTTCTCTCTAGGCTGGCGCGATCGCGTCGGATGACTGGCAGTGGGACGACTAGGCGATCGTCCTGGCGGGATTGGAGCTTGATCCCCAACCTGACCGCTTCGCGATCGGGTGCTCACTCCGGTTGAGGCGGTTGAACGAGAATCGTGCGCCAGTCCTAGATTAGCGTCCGACATCCGGCGCTGGGATCTATCTCGATCTGACCTTTCTCGATCTGACCGCTCTCGTCTTGGGTCTTCTCGTCTTATATTTTCTCGTCTTGCCTCATCTCGCCTGATCTCTTCCCTTCTTCCCCCTTGACCTGTGCTAAATCGCTGAGTTTCGGGGGACTCGCTTCGCTTAGGCGGATGAGGCGGGGGGGATGGCGTTGCAGAACGGCGGCGCGATCGGCGGCGCTGCAATTCTTTTGAAGAATGGTCTGATTCCAGCACAGGCGATACCTCGGGGGCAATAGCGGAAGATGACTAATAGCAGGAAGAATAACTTGATCACTCGCCTTTGTGCAAAACATTAGGCGCTTTAAATATAGGTTTTTAAGCAAACATGCTTTTTAAGCAAACAGACTCCAATATAAACGCTTCAGGCTCGCGATCGAAGGCTGAGCGTTGACGAAGTGACAAAACATTAGCGAAGATTTACTCAAATGGCAAATTTAGCCGCTAATTGTTAACTAATCTTGCGGTGAACTTTTGCATTTTTACAATGCCCGGATGACAAAATTCCCTTTATGTCGTAGTTAATGATGTCGTAGCTAATGGAATGGCTTAGTCAATCAAGCCCCAAAAATGCCCAAAAAAATTGGGCGAAGCATTGCCGCGCCCAAGCCCCCTATTAAACCTAAAAGTCACCCGTTTAGAGTGCTCTTGGTATAAGAATAGGATCGCAAGTTTTGTAGGTCGATCGCCTCTCTCAACAGGTAGATTTGGCAACAGATAGATTTGGGCGGATTTGAGCGAATTTAGCCCTATATGAATCGAGGGCGAATCGCTAGCTGTCTGCCTAGCAATTCACCCTCAATTGAGTTAAAGATCCCGGACGTTCAAGATTGACTGACTGGTGGCTGATTGGAGGGCGTTTGAGCTGCCCCAGACCGTGCAGCCAGCGCCAGCATCACTCTAGAGATGCCGCTAAAGATCACGCTAGCGCCAACCAGCGTACCGAGCAGCCAAGGCGCATCAAAAGGCCACTGAAACCAGACCATGCCACCCAAAAATAGCGTCACTAGACCGTTTACCAAGACCCATGCCCAGTTAGCTTGGGGGCGTAGACGAAATGCCAGAATCAACTCAAATACGCCTTCTGTAAGCAAAAAGCTGCCCAGCAGCAAAGTCAGAGTTAGCACTCCAGTCAGCGGATAGACAAAGAGCATCACGCCTGTCGCGATATAGAGGATTCCTAGGAGAAGTTTCCAGATGAACCCGCCGTCAGACCGAGTTTGAAAGGCATACACTAGCTTTGCTGCGCCTGCTGAAGCCAAGAGCAGCGCAATCCAAGTTTCGGTTACAAGCGTTGAACCGATCGGCAGGGCGATCGCTGCAATCCCCAAAACAACCAGTAGAGCGCCTATTGCAAACGATCCAGTGAAGTTGTTTTTGGGATCGCTAGAAGTAGTAGCGGTCATACTAATGCAGTCGCCTCCATAAAACTGTTTATCCACAGCTTAAAGAGTTTTAAAATTCTTGAGTAGAACCTTAAGATAGACTCTTTCATTGCCACTGTTGCGCTAATTTGACGTTCCGGCTCTGCATAGCACGCTCAAACAAATCAGTGGGCAACACTTGCTCCACTGCCCAAACGCCAGGTTTAGCTACCGCTCCAGATAACATCAGTTCTGCCAGACTGCCTGTGCCGTAGCCGACTGCGATCGCCGTATTCTCATGCACAAACGTCGAGCTATAGCGCACCGGAGATCCATCTTTTTGACCCGACACCTCGGCACGCATCGCTACACCAATGCCACTAAAGCGATCGGTAACTGCCGTCATGCCATAGCTGACTTTGGACAGAAACTCGATCGCCTGCGGATGCTGAATCACCTGGGCTGGCAATCTTGCCATTAGGGCAGTCAGAATACTGTAAAAATCAGGCGCGGAGCCAAACTTGACGGCGACCGATTGGACAGGGAAACTGTCAACTAGCGTGATCGTTTCAGGCATGTCAAACCAGTAAACACCTGTCCGACCAAAGGGCTGAGGGAAGGCGATCGCCTCGCGTCCGGTGTAGGGCTTAACGACCTGCCAGCGCCCATCTAGCCAAACCTCAAACGGGTTCTGCAAGCCCAGGAATGTCGTTCGCATCACCGTTACGCCTGCTCCGCCGGAGCCAGCCACCACATAGCTGAGGTGAATTTTTTCAGCAACATCTAGCTGCTCAACACCCTGGCGCACCATGCTGTTAGAAATGCCAGGAAAGACACCCGAATTGATGATTGCCGTCACGCCTGCCGCTTCAGCCACCGACCGCAAGGACAAAGCGGTGAGGGTAAAGCGGCGATCGTCACTCACATCCAGATAGTTTACCCCCTGCTCAATGCAGAGTCGAATCGCCTGGTCATCCCGATAGCGGAAGGGTCCCGCGCAGTGGATCACCAGGTCGGCATTGCCGATCGCTGTCTGTAATTGTGGGCGATCGGCTAAATCAAGCGCCAGATAAATCACGCCAGATTCTAGCGGGAATTGCAAGCCGTCTGACAATGCAGCCGTTCGCCCAGTAATCGTAATTTGTGCCTGAGTGTGCCGCAGCAAATCAGCCGCAACGCAGCTACCGATTCGCCCTCGCCCACCCAAAATTAAAACTCGTCCTGCCATATCCAATAGGTATTTAAATCAGATCTTTGGGATCTTTTGATTTGAACATTGATTCAACGGTCGATTTAACAGAATCACGCGCATCTTTGAAGAGATGCGAAAGCGGCTGCTGCGATCGCATGAA
>JBBSFA010000327.1:0-4735 GCA_038239185.1 Elainellales cyanobacterium
CGGGCGAGACCTAAGCAAAAATGAGCAAAACTAGAATCTTGATTGTTGAAGACGAAATCATTGTTGCGACAGATATTCAAACAACGTTACTGAGTTTGGGCTATGACGTTCTTGATATTGTCTCTAGCGGCGAGGAAGCAATTCAAAAAGTTCAAGAACTGCAACCTGATTTTGTTTTAATGGATATCCGTTTGCAAGGAGAACTCGACGGCATCCAGGCTGCCGAAGCGATTGCCGAAAAATTTTCTGTTCCCATTCTCTTTCTGACTGCTTATGCAGATCAAAAAACCTTAGAGCGAGCTAAGCTCACGAAGCCGATGGGCTATATTCTCAAGCCGTTTGAAGAGAGAGACCTCTACACCACCATTGAGATTGCGCTATATAGGCATCAAATGGAGAAGCAGCTTAGCGAAAAAAGCCAATGGCTCAATACTGTTCTGACCAGTATTGGCGATGCTGTCATTGCCAGTAACCTGCAAAACTTCGTTACGTTTATGAATCCGGTGGCTGAAACCTTGACGGGTTGGCAGCAACAAGATGCGGTCAATCAACCTTTAACAGAAGTCTTTAAAATCTTTGACGAAATCACTCGGAGTGAAATCGATAGTCCTATTGCTCAAGCCCTTCAGACTGGGTCGATCGCCTATCTCGTGGATGGAGCAATGCTTTTGTCTAAAAACGGCACAGAAATCCCGATCGATCAATCTGCTGCGCCGATTCGAGACGCAAATGGGGCAATTCAAGGCAGCGTTTTAGTGTTTCGAGATATTACTGAGAAAAAGCAGATCCAGCAACAGTTAATCCACAATGCGTTTCACGATGTGCTGACGGGCTTGCCCAATCGGGCTTTATTTATGGATCGGCTCAACCATGCGCTTGAGCAATTCAAACGATACTCCAACAAGAGGTTTGCGCTGCTATTTTTGGATATCGATCGCTTCAAAGTCATCAATGACAGCCTGGGACATCCGATCGGCGACAAGCTGTTGATTGCGATCGCAGGCAGATTGGCGGGCTGTTTGCGTACCAACGATACAGTGGCGCGAATGGGAGGCGATGAATTTTCTATTCTGCTTGATCATGCCCCAGATACCGCGACTGCCTGCCGCACTGCCACCCGAATCTTAGATGAATTGAGTCAACCATTTATCTTAGATGAACATGAAGTTTTTGCCGCTGCTAGCATTGGCATTGTTGCAGATATCAACGTCTATTTGGAAAATTCTTCTGACCCCGCAGAGGACTTGATTCGGAATGCCGATATCGCGATGTATCGTGCCAAAAATCAGGGAAGGGGACGCTATGAAATCTTCAACGCGGAAATGTATACACAGGTCAAATCCCTGTTGCAACTAGAAACCGAGCTACAGCGAGCGCTGAGCAATCATGAGCTTCGGGTCTATTACCAACCGATCGTGCAACTCTCTACGCAGCAAATGGTTGGGTTTGAGGCGTTGGTGCGCTGGCAACATCCTCAGCGGGGCTTGATTTATCCGGCTGAGTTTATCCCAGTGGCAGAAGAAACAGGGCTGATTGTTTTGATTGACTGGTGGGTGTTGCGCGAAGCTTGTAGCCAAATTCTGAAATGGCAAGTCAAATATGCTTCAGAGAACTCCCTCACAATTAGCGTTAATGTCTCTAGTAAACAATTCACTCAGCCCGGTTTAGTCGAACAGGTTGAACGAACCTTACAAGAAACAGGCTTAAATGCTGAAAGTTTGAAATTAGAAATTACCGAAAGCGCGATCGTTCGCAATACTGAGTCGGCGACCACAATCTTCTCACAGCTCAAGGCTTTGGGGATTCAGCTTTATATTGATGACTTTGGCACAGGCTACTCATCGCTCAGCTATCTGCATCAGTTCCCGATCGATATGATGAAGATCGATCGTTCTTTTGTCAGTAGTGCAGAAAATGATACTGAGAGACTAGAAATTGTCCGCGCTATCTCAACGCTTGCCCACAACTTGGGGCTGGAGGTAGTGGCTGAAGGCGTGGAAACAGCGGAGCAAGCTGAACGAATGAAGACGCTACAGTGCCGCTATGCACAGGGCTACTTTTTTTCCAAACCGTTGGATAGCGCAGCCACAGAAGCGCTAATTGCCGCACAGTTTCAACCTTCACTCCCTTCGATACGCTGATTAGTGCGATCGCGATCGGCAACTCCTCCATATTTGATTCGGCTCTCCACACCAAACCAGCGCTTCAGAGCCAATCCGCAAGCTTTACACTAACTGTTAAGTCAAACTTAATTCTCTGCGAACAGGTAAATCACGCTGGAACTTGCGACAGGATTGGCAGTCGATAAAGTCAGCAAGAGCAGCCAGCAAACCAAGTCAAGCCGCAGCGTCGTAATTCAACTTAGAGATTAGTATCAGGTTCACTACAAATGTTTAACCCCGCAAGCTTCAATTCAACCCCTTCAGATCCCACCCGCTTCAATCCCACCCATTTTTTGGTTTCTCGCTCCAGAAAAACCCCAGTGCAGTTAATTCCTGCTATCAATGGCTTCAAAGTCCTCACCGAGCCAGAATGGCAGAGCGATCGCGAACCCGCTTTTGAGCTGCGTTCACGCCAAGGATTTTTCTGTCAAGGCTTGGCAGTCGTCGGTTTTAAGCTAGAACCGATCGCCATTGAAGCGCTTAACTCTCCAGAAGAGCAGTCTGTCTCGCCCGCACAGTAATCCCGCACAGTAATCCCGCACATTGATCTGTGCGCTACAGTTGGAAGCGGGCGACGCGATCGCCTAGCTCATCCATTCATCTGTTCTGGCTCATGACTAGTGCATCTCCGACTCCGGAGGTTTCTCCTTCTCCTAATAATCCACAGCCTAGACAAACCGATTTGCGGCTGTTTCGGATGGTTTTACCCTACGCCAAACGAAGCACTAAGCTGCTGGTGACCTCTCTCGTCTTGCTGATTCCCTTAGCATTAGCAGGGGCAGCGCAGCCGATCATTATTGGGCAGGCGGTCGCACTTGCCAAAAAAGAGGATGTCATGCCGTTTCTACGCGGCTACTCTTTACTGGATGGCGCACAGTTGTTAATCTGGCTGCTGATCTTGACTTTAGTAGTGCAGCTTTCCTTGAGCGGCATTCAAGGCTATTTGATTCAAAAAGTAGGGCAGCGAATTACAGCAAACATTCGCGATGATTTGTTTCTGCATGTCAGCTTGCTCTCTACGCGCTTTTTCGATCGCACCCCCGTAGGTCGGTTGATCACCCGTCTGACCAGCGATGTCTATGCGTTGGGCGATGTGTTCTCGACTGGGGCGATCGGGGTGGTGAGTGATCTGCTGACTTTGATCGTGCTGATTGTGGTGATGTTTTCGCTGCAATGGGAGCTAGCCTTGATGCTGCTAGCGCTGCTGTTGCCGATCGCCGGACTAATCATTTACTTTCAGCAGCAGTATCGGCAAGCCAACTACAAAGCGCGAGAAGAGCTGTCGGCGCTCAACTCGACTTTGCAAGAAAACATTGTCGGCATCAATGTGGTTCAGCTCTTCCGACGAGAGCAGTTCAATTCGCAGCTCTTTCGCACGATTAACCAGCGCTATGTGGCTCAGGTTGATCGCACTATCTTTTTCGACTCTGCCGTTTCTGCCACGCTGGAGTGGATCGCTTTAGCGGCGATCGGCGGCGTTCTGTGGCTGGGCAGTCTGCTGGTGATGAACAAAACGCTGGACTTCGGGATTCTCACTTCGTTTATTCTGTTTGCCCAACGGCTGTTTGACCCGCTGCGCCAGTTTGCCGAACGTTTTACCGCAATTCAAGCTGGACTAACGGCATTGGAACGAGTCAGCGATATTTTGAACGAGCCGATCGAAATTCGCGATCCAGAGGCGATCGGCGCAGAGCAATTGGTGCAAGCCGATCGAGAATCGGTGGCGGTTCAATCGAGTTGGCGATCGCGGAATGGACAATCAGCGCCAGCGGAACGACCGCCTACCCCGCCGATCGCGACTCCGCCTATCCCTGGCGAAATTCGCTTTGAGCATGTTTGGTTTGGCTACAAGCCAGATGAGCCTGTGCTTCGGGATCTAGACCTCACGATTCATCCCGGCGAAAAAGTGGCGCTGGTCGGACCTACAGGAGCGGGCAAAAGCTCAATCATCCGCGTCTTGTGCCGCTTGTATGACGTAACGCAGGGACGGATTTTGATAGACGGGAAAGATGTCCGCACCTTGCCGCAGGCGGAACTGAGACAGCGGATGGCGGTGATTTTGCAGGATGGCTTTTTGTTTGCAGGCGATGTCAAAAGCAACATTTCACTGGGCGAGAATTATTCGATCGCTGAAATCGAGGCGGCGGCTGAGCAAACCAACGTCGCCCGCTTCATTGAACGGTTGCCTCAAGGCTATGACACTCAGCTCCGGCAGCGAGGCACTAATCTCTCTGGCGGCGAAAAACAGTTGATTGCCTTCGCCCGTGCCGCGATCCGGAATCCAGGCATTCTCGTGCTGGATGAAGCCACAGCCAACTTAGACGTAGGAACAGAGTCGCTGATTCAGGAGGCTTTAGACAAGCTGCTGGAAAATCGCACTGCGATTATCATTGCCCATCGGCTCTCCACCATTCGCAGCGTCGATCGGATTTTTGTGCTGAAGCAAGGACAACTTGCAGAATCGGGCAACCATGAGCAGCTTTTGGCTCAAGGTGGGCTGTATGCCAGTCTTTACCGCTTGCAGATGCTAGAGCAATAGCACAGGTTTAAGAGGATGTTTGAAAAGTATCAAG
>JBBSFA010000328.1:0-4711 GCA_038239185.1 Elainellales cyanobacterium
GCTACAGCCCAGCCAAAACCCCTCCTATGACCAGCTAGCCACTTGTTTGGTGAACAACTGGAGCTTCCAACCCGCGATCGCCGCAGGTCTGCCTGTGCCTAGCAAAGCCCTAGTGGTGTTGGTGACGATCAATCGAGGCTAGCGCTGCAACCGCCACAGGCTTTTCTGCTGAGCAATGTTTTGCATTCCCCAACCCCTTGCCGCTAAAGCCAGCCGGATCTTGCTTGATGGACGAAACAACAGCACATCTGGCGCTGTTGCGATCGGGTCAAGGTTGGGCGGCTGAGCGGTCAAATACAGCCGTACAGCGCCTTTGAGGCGGAAGCTCAGCGAGAGCAGATCGCCTGGGCTTGTGAAATCATCGCCCACGTCACTGACCACGATCGGAGCTGCCTCTGCGTTAATGAGCTGAGCCACTTCCGCATTCATAGAACTGCCGTCTGTATTCCACCAGTTTTCCGCCATAGTGCTCTGGCTATTGGACAAGATGCCGATCGTCAGGACGATCGCCAACAGCCAGCGCCAAATCTGCCGCTTGGCGCTAGACAACCCCACCCCAAACAAATAAGCAACGGCAAGCTGCACACCCACATACGACGAAATCAAGTCATGGCTGACTGCCGATCGCTTGCCGCCCATAATCAAATCGGGCAGTGCCAGCAGCAAAAACGGCACAAAAACTGCTTTCAGCGTAATCATCCAGCTCAGGCGCGGCGCTTTTTGATGAACGACAACGATCGCCGTCAAAATCAACAGCAAAAACGGCACTCTGACTAGGAGATTCAGCGGATGCTCGAAGCCAAACTCCAGATCGCAAAACAGCGATGTGAAGTCCAGCATCCACCGCGTCAGCAAATAGCCCACTCCAACAGTCATCCTCTCCGAATCCACCTGCGGGTGATTCACCAAAACAGTCAGCCAGGGCAGATAGAAAACCAATGCGAGGATAGTGGCGATCGCGAAAGACAATAGCCAGCGCAAACGTTCTACTGGATTCGATCGTCCAGGGGGTTCAGAGGCAGGCAGATCTTCTATCCAGCTATGCTGCTTGCTGCCCATGCCGCAAAAGTAAAGCAGCACCACGCACAAGCCATTCGCTGCCATCGTCAGCGCAAAAGACAGATGCGTGTATAGACCCAGCGTGACGCTCAGTGCATACCAGCCCCAATCCTGCCAGCTTCCCCGTCGTAGCCCTCGGACTAAAAACAACATACTGGCAATCACCAGCGTGGCTAGCCATTCGTACTGCTGCGCCGTCTGGGCAAACAAAATATCAAAAGGCGAGAGTGCCACTAGCGCTGTCGCCAAAAGCGCCACCAAGCGCGAAGCAAACAGCTCTGCCGCCAGCCAATACATCAGCGGCAAGCTCAGCAAGCTCAGGAGTGCAGGCAGCAGCCGCGCCGCAAAGATCGACCCGCCAAATCCCTGCATCCAAACCCGCGCCATCAAAAAATATAGCGGCGGATGCTGCGGATCTTCCGTCGCGATCGATCGAATCGTGTCCTTAGCCGTGCTGCCCGGTCGAATCGTCTGAAACTTCTGAAGATCGGGAGCCGCAAAAAATTTATTTTGAAATAGCTCGGCGTTCAGTTCGCGATCGCTGTAGCCCGCTGCCCGCAAGGAAGTATAGGCTTCGCCATGCCCAGCGATTTTGCGATCGAGATTCACAAATCGGAAGCCAATTCCTAGGGCGATCGCCAAAATCAGCACCCAATGCACCCAAGCCCAAGCAGTAGTGGGCTGCTGCTTCGTCTTTTCCGCCTGCACAATCTGAACCCTCCGGCATAACTTGAACAAGCGCAACTCAAACCGCGCTACCGTTTAGCTCCCCAGCAATGCCAATTTGACTTAAGCAAAAAACGGTATAGCAAGCGAACATAGAAACTAGTTTGAGTCGAAAGCGACCTAAAACAAAGTTAATTAGTATTAGCGATTCTTATGCGAGTCAGAATTGATAACGAAGTCCTCTATCTCCACAAAGAAGATGTGCCGCATTACAAAAAAAGCGGCTCTGTCGTGCGAAACACCTATTTCTGGACACTCCGATCGATCGCCGATCGCGCAGATTTCGATCGCGAGTGGGAATACGTCTCCGAGGTTTGGCTTGCCCTCAGCCGCGTCTTGCTTTCCTACGCGGAATCTGGCTACCTCTACACCTCGGAAACCATCCTGGAATTCCCGCCCGATTACGGCGAGATCCCTACTGTCTTTCGGCATGTGGCAACCTGGGCAGCAGAGCCGCCCGAAGACGAGGAACCCGAAGCAGATTAGAAACAGCCCGTCTGTACCCCGATCTCTGATTCCAGCGTGTCCTGAATTCGATCGCCATCATGACAAGCCGCGATCAGCACCTCGCTGGTTTTTCCCCAGGCGATCGTCCCATCTGCTCCAATCCCGATCGCCCCAAAATCGCGATCGCGCTGTCCTGCCTCAAAGAATGACTTGTCGAAAGCCGTCTGGATTGACATCCCATCTGTGACACGCACGACGACCCGCGCCGCGAAACACTCATCCACAATATGTTCGCCAATGCCCGTACAGCTAACTGCCGCCGCCGAGGTCGCATAATTTCCGGCAGGCATGGCAGAGTCGCTAACCCGCCCAATCCGCTCAAAGCCTTTGCCGCCTGTCGAAGTGCCGACTGCCAAGTGCCCCCGGCTGTCTAGCACTACCACGCCGATCGTCCCCCGTCCTGCCTCTGCCGTCACCTCTGCGGCATCCTTCGCCGTCACCCCCGCCATCGCCCGCTGGAAATGATTCTCCCGCTCTTCCACCCACTCCAGCAGCCGCGTTCTAATCGCCGGATCGTACAGCGGCAGTCCCATATCGCGTGCCAACTCGATCGCCCCGTGATCCGAAAGAATCCGATCGTCTGCCCCTTGTAGAAAGCGCGCCAGATCGATCGGATTTTTGACTCGCGAAACATTAATCACACCGCTGAAGCGCTGCTGAGTCCCCGTCATCAGCGAGGCACTCATCCGGATTTGCCCGTCCGATTGCAGCACCGAACCCGTCCCTGCGTTAAACATCGGCTCATCTTCCAGTAGCCGACAGCCAAATGCCACGGCTGCTTCTGCCGATTCATCCGCTTGCAGCAGCGCATAAACCTCTTCCACAATTCGGTAAAGCGATCGCCGCACCACTTCCAAGCTGCCTTTGCTGCTTAATCCTGCACCACCGTGAATAATCAACTTGGGCTGCACTGCCTCTGTCATACCTTTTCCTTATCAGTCATCAAATACCCTCATCACTTTAGGGGGTTCTGGCTCAGGATTGTGTATAGAGTGAGCGATCGCCGCGTCGCTTGGACTAGCCCCAAGCCGAATGAGACAGCAGCGAGGAAATCACCCGCACTCCTCTAAGCTGATTGGACAGCGGCAGATGCCCTCTAGGAGCCGTCAGATCCCAGGTAAAGCCCTGTGGATAGCGCGTCCAGCTATTGCCCGACTTCCAGCCAATCAAGACCCAAAGCGCTTCCCAGTTCTTGCCTTTGCCGAGCCACAGCTCCCGCTGCACCGAAAAGCCAAATTTGCCTTCAGAGTAAACTAGCCAGAGCCGATCGATCGTTTGCAAATCCACGATCGGCAGCTTTTCTACCTCCGTGAAGTAGAGCCACTTGCGCTGAAACGCCAGATCACCCGTCAGTTCGCACATCTTCTCTAGGGTGAGGCGATCGGCTGCCTGAAAGTCTTGCTGGACGAGCAACGCTTGCAGATCGCTGTAATCGATTCCCCGCTCCGACTGCGGCACTACTAGACCTTGGGGAAACTTCGATCGCAGAAAGTCTTGAGCTTTGGGCAGGTTTGCCGCCTGCAAAAGCTGGACAGCTCTACCGTCGATCGGGCTGGGCGCTGAAGGGCGATCGCCCAGAAACCGGATTAGCGCTTCGATGCCAGCCTCGCTTGCTGCCAATTCCTGCATAATCTGGAACTGGTTTCGCATCGACTCCGACCGCAGGCGATCGAGCAAATCTGCCACGTATTTGGGGATATCGGCTGCGGGCGTACTAGGATCTGCCGCATTGGGATCTGGGACGCTGGCGGATTCCGAAAGACTTAGGTTTGGCTGCACATCAGGCATGGATCAAAAGCCGCGCTGGAAAGACTGCAAAATTGTTCAATCTTCACTGTATACGCAAGCGGTGCTTTACGTGCGACTCTCCTCCAGTTCAATCCTCAGCCAAATCAAAAGAGGGCAGTAGTTCCGCCCCCTTTTGCGCTCTTAAAAAATGGTCAACCGGAATTTTAGACTTCTTCTTTTTAGACTTCTTCTTTTTCGGCAATCGGCGGACAGTGACCCCGCTCAAACGCAAAGCGGATCAGTTGCGATCGACTTTCAAGCTGAAGCTTGCTGAGAATGTTGCTGAGATGAGTTTGCACCGTGCGCGGACTGACGAAGAGGCGATCGCCAATTTGCTTGTTGGTGAAGCCCTGAATCACTTCCCAAAAAACTTTTTCTTCAGCCGGGGTAAAAGGCAGCGGGTCAGGGGCAGGCGTGGGAGCCACTTCAGGAGATTGCTGCATCAAGCGAATAATTTCTGAGTGAAGGCGGCGCGATCGCTCAAGCTGAGCCTCAATTTTGGCGACCAGCTCTTTCGGCTCAAATGGCTTGACCAGATAGTCATCTGCGCCCATCTGGTGTCCCTGAATCCGGGCATCCAGTTCGCCGCGACTCGACAAAAAGATGAACGGCACTAACTGCCCCGCTCGCA
>JBBSFA010000329.1:0-4708 GCA_038239185.1 Elainellales cyanobacterium
ACCTTCGATCGCCCTAAATGGATCAGCGAAAAATTTCAACTCACTCTCTGGTGCGAACACTCCCGTAAACCGCTCCCGGTTCTCAATCCTTCGGGCAGCAAACAGGGTGTCTATGAATTAGAACTCAATCGCGAATGGTTTACCAGAGCCATTCCCTATTTCAAACTCGTAACCGGAACCTTAAGCCTAGTCCTACCCGTTGCCGCTTCAACGACTCAATTCATGCTGGATGATGCCACCTACAAGGGCATTCAGGAAGAATTGGATCTGGGTCAAAAAAGTGCTGAGTTTGCCATGAAAGGGAGCAACATCGCCGTGGATTGGCAGACCAAACGGAACTCACCTGAATTTGAACAGGGTGAAGCTATCCGCGCCCAAGGCTCCATGCTGCGAGAACTTCATGCCCTGCTGAAGGAAAAAGATCCAAGTTTCGGCGGCTTGGTGCAAGTACAAAACAAGCGCCGCGAATTTCTATGGGTTCATCCTCAGTTTGTAAACGAATATTAAATTCTGAGAATGAACTTAGAAGCCTTTGCTGTCTACAAGTATGCGATCGACACGCTGAAGCACAACGCGCCAATCTGGAAGAAAGAATGGTGGGCAGATGGTTCGGTAGTGTTCTAGACCTGTTGTTGGTTTCCGTGAAGAGCCTTCCTGCTCGACCATCTAGTTCATCTAGCAACATTTCTGAAACACTACCCGATCGAAGAAGCCTGGATCAACAGGCTTAAAGCTAAACAAGCGTGGACCATCTTTTGCCTCGTCGGTGAGCATTTGCATCAGGTAGGCAAACTGCTGATCGATCTGGCTCATGATGGCACGCTGCTCCTGAGACAACGCTTGAAATCGCTGCTGATCTCGATGATCCAGTGTTACTAGATCCTTGCGAATTACCTTTAGCTCGTCTTTTACAACATCTCGGAATCGGTCAATGCCGATGTCTTGAGATGGAGCTGGAGCCGTTGGCGCATTGTTCAGCAGTTGGTCGATGTTCTGCCATTCATCGCAGCCAGAGACAGGACAGGGATAATCGGGGCGATTTTTCTTTTTGCTTTCAATCAGTTTTTGGACTTCAAATAGTCCATGTCCGGGGGCGTTCATGCCGCAAGCCTCCAGGCAAGGCACCATCACGTTACAGCGCAAACCTTTCCAGGAGGTTTCGACCAGCCATTTCACTTCTTCTGTGAGGTAAGACAGAAACCGCTCTGGATAGGCAGCCCGGACTGTGATTTTGACATCGGTGCCGATATGTTCCAGCAGTGCTCGACCGTTGTAGTCATGTTCTAGCATTAAGCCTCGCTGCCAGTGAATGCTTTTGTTGTGGTCGGCGCGTCCCAATGAGTATTTGTGCAGGCGAACGATGAGCTGGTAGAACAGCCCCTCTGCATTGGCAAGCTGTCCGCGATCGTCCACAATGCGGCAGATTTGTTCTTGTTGCCTGTCTCCTGCTTTCGGTTGTTCTCCCCAGTTTGGTAATGCCTCTGGGCGGTTGTCGGGTACGAGTTGGGCAATCAGGCTGGTGGTGCTTTCTTCCCTAGAAGCAGGATCAAGGACGACTTTGTAGGACAGGTCAAAGCGTTCCATCAGGCGTAAAAATAAGGGATGGAGGGCTTTGGGGTAGCCTGTTTCACCCGCAAACGGAGGATGGCTCCAGAGTTGGCTGAGATGGTCAAACTCCACCAGACCATTGCGGCGACGGGTGGTTTCATCATCTAGCACGAAGCTGATCGCTTTGGCTAACCAATCGGGTTTGAGGATGACAACATCGCGCAGGGTGGGGTCGTAGTGGTAATGGATTAAATATCCCAGCGTGTGAGACACCCGGACAAACAGTTCGGCAGCAAATCCTTCTAGCCCTTGTTCTTCACAGAGGGCAAGCATGTCTTTGTAAGGCAGATGGGTCTTGCCAGATGCTTCCAACAGTTCGCGGATGCGTTGCCACTTGGTCGGAACGGTGCGACCCATGCCGGGTAAAGTGGCAGCAACGTTAGCGATCGCCTCTTTCAACTCCGCAATTCCGGTGCAATCCTGGGTTGATTTGTTGGGCTTGCTATCGACATGGAAGAAATCTAGAATGGTTTCGCTACCAAACAGGTCAAGCAAGTCTTGTCGATCGATATCTGCCTGTCGCTGTCCGGGTCCACCATGCGTCGCAACCACTAGGATTTTGGCATCTGGCTCCCGGCGTTTGATCAGCGTGATCCACTCTTTGACAAAGCCCTGCTGAGAACCCTCTCGTGGCTTCCATACCATCAAATAGATGAAAAATAACTGGTGCGTCGGACGATAGACCCGCTGTCCTCCAAAATCCCAACCGTTCAGCGTAATTTCTGTGCTGCTATTAGAATCGGTGACAATTACAGGCTTAATCTCAATCCCGTGAGTTGTGGGGCGACCATCTACCCAGTCCTCCCCCCGCAATGCTCCTAATAAACAACTTTTACCTACTTCCCCCTCACCCACCAAAATCAACTTTGCTTCATTCAGCGCTACCTCACCCTCTGCCCTTGCCCGTAGGTATTGCACAACTGCTTCCGTCCCCTGTTCATAAGCAGAAGCAAGATCTGGATTTAGAGGGTTGTCATCAAGTCGGATTAGCTCTAAATGTTCAAGCCGGGAAAGACTCAAAGGTAAATCTATTAAACTACAGCCTTGAAGATCGAGCTTTCTCAGTTGTGTCAGATGACCTACCCATTCTGGTAGCAGCGTTAGATTATTACATATGTCAGAATATTGTCCATAGCTAAAATCAATTCCCTCCATATGTTCGGAGCTACCTAATTGGAGGTCACGTAGTCTTGGCAGTTGGCTCAACGATTCTGGTAGATTATTCAGCTCGTTACTTGATAAACCAAGTGTTTCCAATTCTGGAAATTGGCTTAACCATGTTGGCAGAGAATTCAATTTGATACCCGAAAGATAGAGGTGTTGCAACTGAGTAAGTTTTTCTAGCTGTTCTGGTAAAAACGCAAAAGGATTGCTTGAGAGAGACAGCACCTTTAATCTATTGAGGTTGTCGAGCCTCTGAGGCAGCACCACTAAATTATTCCCAACAAGGATTAATATTTGCAATTGCGTAAGTTTTCCTAGTGACTCCGGCAGCGTCGTTAGTTGGTTGTGATAGAGGTTGAGTGACTGCAATTGGGCGAGAGAACCGATTGCCTCTGGCAGTTTTATCAGTTGGTTGTTGGCAAGGCTAAGCTTTTGGAGTTGGGCGAGAGAACCGATCGCCTCTGGCAGTGCCGTCAATTGGTTGTAAGAAAGGTCAAGCTCTTGCAACTGGGTAAGGGAACCGATCGCCTCTGGCAGTGCCGTCAATTGATTGTTGAAGAGGTTAAGCTCTTGCAACTGGGCGAGAGAGCCGATCGCCTCTGGTACTTCAGCCAGTCCCATTAGGCTGAGATCGAGTTCTGTAGCTCCCTCTTGACGTGCGGCTTCAATGCGCTGCTCTGCTTCCTGATACGCTTCATCTCGTGCCATACTCTCTTACCCAGCTTTTTACTGACTCTGTTATAGCCTTTTGTACTACCAAATCTCTGGCTCCTTTGAGAAACTGAGAAGTCCTGATTGGATTCTGCAAAATCACAAGGAGCGATCGCGCTTTGGTTTCAAGATGCGATCGGTTATCTTAAAGGGCAGGAGGATGGAGCAATGACCGTTAAAGAACGACTCATCCAAGAAATTGAGCAAGCACCTGAATCTCTAGTGGAAGAGGTGTTGAACTTCCTTCTGTTTATCAAAACAAGAGTGATTCAGAGGGCGACTAAAACTTCTTTGTCCGCTTCAGAGGAATCTGGTGCAATTTCAGCAGAGGCGATCGAGCAGTCTAATCTATCTTTTCTGAATTTTGTCGAATCACTGGTTTCAGATATTCCTCCAGAGACTTTGGCAAAACTACCCCGCGATGGTGCGGCTCAACATGACCATTATCTTTATGGAGCACCAAAGCGTGAAGAATGAGACAGGTTTTTGCGGATACGTTTTACTGGGTTGCATTACTCAATCCACGAGATGATTTGCACCAGGAAGTTTTCCAATTTAGCCGAACAATCACAGATGTTCGTCGTATTACAACCGAAGAAGTTCTGATTGAGGTGCTCAACTTCTTTTCTGATTACGATGCGCTTATGAAGCAAAAAGCGTTGCGTTTCGCTCGTAAAATCTCCAACGAGATGAGTATCCGCGTCGTTCAACAAACACATGCTTCTTTCCAGAGTGGCTTGGAACTCTATGAAAGACGACTTGACAAGGGTTATAGCCTGACAGATTGTATCTCCATGCAAACGATGAAGCAGTTGGGAATTGCGGACATCCTGACTCGCGATCGCCACTTTACCCAGGAAGGATTCAATATTATTTTCTAAAAGTAATTGCTCACAAGCCGCTCTCCCTCAATAACCCATCATCGCAGCTTATTATTGGCTTAGGAATGTGCTGTAGCGATCGAAGCGCCATGTTTGCCCTTGTCTCTCCCGAAAAAACTCATCTTCCACCTGGCTCAGTGGTGCGACTACCTGCCACCTGGGAGGAATACCAAACGCTGAGCCAGCAACGCGGCGACGGTTCGATTCCGCGCCTCAAA
This sequence comes from Elainellales cyanobacterium, assembly GCA_038239185.1. Classification (GTDB taxonomy): domain Bacteria; phylum Cyanobacteriota; class Cyanobacteriia; order Elainellales; family Elainellaceae; genus FACHB-886. Next base: position 4,583 of record JBBSFA010000329.1, read on the forward strand.
TATCGATATGGAGAATTGCTTTTAATGTCTCCCCTGCCGCACCACGGAAAAGATGCCCACATTCTCGCCAACATCATTACGACTCTGTTGGATCATCTGGAGCGGGAATATGATGCCTTTACTCCC
>JBBSFA010000330.1:0-4707 GCA_038239185.1 Elainellales cyanobacterium
ATCGCCCCTCGCCTCCAAAATCCAGAGCGGATCGCAGCCCAGAAAGCTATAGCGTCCGATCGTTTCACCGCCCTCCACCGATTCCAGCAGAAAGCTGTAGGGCTGTCCAGCACAAACTTTGTACCAAGCCGAGACGGGCGTGTCTAGATCTGCGACCCACTCTTGATAGACCGGGACAAAGTTTCCCTGCTGCGCTAACGCTTGAAACTGAGCAAAATCGGGAAAAATCATGGTTCACCCTGGTTCTGGCTGATACGAGGCACGAATAAAGTGCATGAAGTGCATCAAGTTTATCATTCCTAAGAGTTCCGGATTAGGTTTTGCAGAAGCTGGATCTGTCTGAGGATACTATCCAAAACTAGAAGTGCAACACTCTCCCGCTCAGCCGATCGCGGGACGCAGTAAGGTTGTGCTTGAATGAATGGTCGGGTGAATATTTCGGTGAAAAAGCTGAGTATTTCTGCTCAAGCGATCGCCAAATATAAAGATCAGGAAATGTCAGGAAAATTAGAGAGAATTTAGCGTCAAAGCTAATCAAATTGGCTTAGACTGGCAAAGGAAGTCGGGATAAGTGATTTCTACAGCGACCCCCCACGTTCGCTTTCTAGATAAGGTGAAAACACCATAGGTTGATCGGGCGGCATTGCATAAATTAGGGAAGTTCAGCTTATTTAAAAACTTAGCGTGAACTTTCCAAGGTGTGGATTGTTGTTTCAGCCCCCTCATTGATTTAGACCAGCTCACCTGGGCAAGCCAATTGCAGCAATTGGTAAACCCGTCGATAAACCAAACCCGCCGACATTCAACCTTCCTCGTTTATTTACTAAATTTACGTCATGAGAGATTTTGTTTTAGATGCCCCAACTGCTAACCGCTACACCTACTTTGTGGCGCACTATGGCAAAGAGTTTCAGTATCAGACCGCTGTCCTGCACATCCGACACGATTTCACTGATTCTGTGCAAGAACTACACATCCGCATCCGCGATCGCATCAATGATGTGTTAGGCGAAGAAACGCCGTCTTGTTATCACATCCTTGCTCTAGCTGCTCCTGAAGCAATCCCCGTTTAATAGTCCGTTAAAAACTCAATGATTCAGTACGATTTAGGTTCGGCGTAGTGCAATCCACTGCGCCGAATCTGTTTTAAAGAGCTTGTTTTAAAGATCGAAGTTTTGGGTAGGACTATCCCCCAGTCGTTTCGGGTTGGCGACTAATCTGCAAAGCGTCTTTTGCCGAAAGTCCATCGCCCTGAGCGCCAAAATACCACAGGGCGGCGGCGGCTTCAGCGCGAGTCACTGTTTTTTGGGGCTGGAAGAGAGTGGTATAGCCAAAGGAGCGGCGGATGTTGGCAAGATCGCCGTTCTGGTAGTCGGCTAGGACGGCTCTAAGGGCTTTAGGTTCAATTTTGGGGGCATCTTGGAATCCCCAGGTTTGCTGGACTGCGTCCAGGTTGGTGGTGGGAAGCGATCGCCGGATGTCCACAGGCACTTTCCACAAAATCATTTCTTCGCGGGTCAAAGGTGCGTCTGGACGAAAGGCAGTGGCGGGTTCGCCGGAGAGTGAGCTAGAAATTAAGCCTGCGTTGGCTAATCCTTGAATCGCGCCAAAATCAGGATCGCTGCTGGACACATCGACAAAGGCAGGTTTTTCGGCAGCCGTGCCCAAGCGAATTTGGCGAGAGGGCTGACTGGTGTAAATCAGATTATTCGCCGTGACTAACCAGCGGGCATACTCGCGGCGCGTAATTGCCTGATTGGGTTTAAACGGCTGGCTGCTCGGATTGTTAGCAGTATTCGCAGGACTGGACGGGCGCAACGGCAGCGCTCCCAAGTTGGCTAAATCTGTGACGTATTGCTGAAGCTCGGTGGGAGCCTGGTTCAAATCTGTAAAGGCAAGCGATGCCATCACAGAGTTTGGCGGCGGGGCATCTGGCTTAACCGCCCAGTCAGACGGCTGAACAGGACCGACAAATTTAGGATCGCCGGGTTTGGGTTGGGCGGCAGCAGTAGGGCTGGCAGCAGTAGGACTGGCAGCAGTGGGAGCGGCAGGAGAAGCGGTCGGAGAAAGAGGAGCGATCGCTTCTCCCGTTTGCGTTCCGTCCGTTTGAAACAGATAGCGAATTTTGAACTCAGTGGCTCCAGAGGCTGGCGAAGTTTCGATCGCCACGCGCAAGCTATCTCGCTGTGCGGCAATTCTGGACTCTGCCCCAGCGATCGTCGGTTGGGTCGTTTGCCAGCCATCTGCTTTGAATTTGTCTTGATAAAACTGCTGCACCTGCGCGGCACTGTCGGGGGTGAACCAGCGCGTTTCGATCGGTTCGTTAGTCTGGGCAGCCGGGGAGATCGCCTCGATCAATTTTGCGTTGGGATAGCGCGGGATCTCACCCGGAAAGCTAGGGGGGAGTTGGGTGCTGGTGAGGCTGCTGGGGCTAGGCGTACCGTTGGGCGAAGCGCTAGGCGAAGGATTGGACAGCGGGGAACTGCCTAGAATCACTGGATTCTGCGCCAGACGCGGATCGGCTGCTAGCGATCGCTGCAAGTTTGCCGCCCAAGGCGTGTTGCTGCAAGCCGCCAACGGCAATATCCAGACTGCAACCCATCCCATTAGCCAAACCGACGATCGCATCCGCGTACCCCTGAAATTTCAGCATTGAGGTCATTTACCCTATTAGTTCTACGCTACCGCAAATTTAGGCTACCTTTGTACTCAACAAAGTAGCAATAACCCTCCCGAATTGCTGTGCAGCGGCTATTCCCACACGGTTTGCTTGAAGCGCCAAGTGAGCACGATCGCCGCCGACATTAGCCCGATCGCCAAGCCGTACCACAGCCCCACGCTGCCCAATCCCAACGAGAAGCCCAATCCATAGCCGACGCTCAGCCCAATGCCCCAGTAGGAAAGAAAGCCAATCAGCATGGGGACTTTTGTATCTTTGAGTCCGCGTAGCGCTCCAGCGGCAGTTGCTTGGATGCCGTCCACAATTTGGAACAATGCCGCAATCCCTAGCAGCGCTTTAGCCAAATCCACTACGGCGCGGTTTTCGGGGTCGCTGACATCTAGGTAAAGCGAAATAATGAACTCCGGCGCTAGCCAGAACAGAATCCCCATTGTGCTCATGAAGGCTGTGCCTAAACCAATCCCGATGTAGCCTGCCATCTGTGCCCCTTTGCGATCGCCCTGTCCGATCAACTGCCCGACGCGAATCGTAGTCGCAAAAGAAGTGCCTAGTGGGATCATGAAAGCCATCGCAGCGGTTTGAATGGCGATCTGATGCGCGGCTAGCGGCACGGTTCCCAGCAGTCCTATGAGAAAAGTCGTGGTGGTAAACAGCCCGACTTCGACCGCCACCAATCCTCCGATCGGTAACCCTGTTGCCAGCAGTTCCCGAAAGACTTTGACATCAAAAGGCATCAAGTGGCTAAACACCTGGTAGCTCCGCAGATCGGGATGCCACAGGATATAGAGCGCGATCGCCAAAAACATGCCCCACAGCGCCAACGCGCTAGCCAGACCAATCCCAGCAATCCCTAGGGCGGGCAGCCCCAGCTTGCCAAACATCAGCAGATAGTTGGCAACGATGTTGAACAACGTCCCAGCCACGATAATCACCATGACCGGACGCGGCTGAGACACGGCTGCCACAAAATTTCGTAAAGCCGCGAATCCTAGAGTTGGAAGCACACCCAGCGCGATCGATCGGAGAAACATCCCCGCTAGCTGAACGTTCTCTGGCTCTTGCCCCAACATAGGTAAAAGTGCAGCACCGTTCCAAATGATCAGGGTGAGCGGCACGCCGATCAGTAAAGCCAACCATAGCCCGTGACGCACAACCCGGCTGACCTGTTTGGAATCGCCTGCGCCAAATGCGCCCGCCACCAGAGGACTGACTGCCGCAACGATGCTGGCAGTGATGTACATCGGCGTATTAAAGAAGGCGACTCCTAATGCGCCCGCTGCCAAAACTTGCTGCCCCAGTAGCCCCATCATGACGGTATCCACAAAGCCAGTCGCAGATTGGGCGAGTTGGGCACTGGCTAAAGGGACTGCCAGAAACAGCATGGCTTTGATTTCGGCAATCAGCCTAGGCTGTTTCGGGATGGGCTGCTTCGGGATGGGCTGCTTCGGGATGGGCTGCTTTGAGATGGACTGCATGGGCGCGAACAAGACCTGATTAGAGGCAACTGATCGAGCGTAGCAGTTTCAGGCAAATTCGACAGGTTTGACAAACCAGACGAGCGCGATCGCCTAGCGGTTGACGCTGCTCATGTCGGGATAGCGATCGCCTGCGGCGGCTCCGGGCGGCAGCGCTTTAGAAATTTGGCTTAGCTCTGCTTCAGTCAAAGTCACTGCTGCGGCAGCAATGTTCTCTTCAAGATAGGTGCGGCGTTTTGTGCCTGGAATCGGCACAATATCTTCCCCTTGCGCCAAGACCCAAGCCAGAGCCAACTGTCCGGCTGTCACGCCTTTATCCGCCGCCATCTGCTCCACCTGCTGCACCAGATCCAAATTGCGCTGCATATTCTCTGCCTGAAAGCGAGGATAGCGTTCAGCCCGGAAGTCTCCGACGGATAGATCTTGAATGCTCTTGATTTTGCCCGTGAGGAAGCCGCGACCCAGCGGACTGTAGGGCACAAAGCCGATGCCTAATGCCCGACAGGTCGGCAGAATCTCTGCTTCTGGCTCCCGGCTCCAGAGCGAATATTC
>JBBSFA010000331.1:0-4701 GCA_038239185.1 Elainellales cyanobacterium
CATCCGACTTAGAGTTGTTGGAGTAGTCAACCAACCCCAACACTGCCAGTACTGCCAAGAGTCCGATGTAGGTTAAGCGGACTTCAACTGATGATCTTGTTCTTTTAAGTTGTGCCATAGCCGTAGTCATCTCCAGGGTTTTGAAAAGGTCAGCGAGACTGTGAATCAGGGAATCAAACGGGAAAATCGACGCAGCTTGCTTCTTCGAGGGTGTAACAGGGATATCGGGAACAGTTTGCACGACAATCTCCGACTCCTCATATGCCGCTTCAGCGACATATGAAAGCCACTCAACCGGAAGCAGTTTTCCGAGTGAAGCAAGTTTTGATGGTCTGTTAGGTTCCTTTTAGAAAACCTGGGCAGGCTTCAAACTAAGGTGAAGATCTTTAGGTAGAGCACTTTATTCTGCGAAGGAGCCTCTCAGGGCGTTTCAGACTAGTTAGTGGTCTTTGCCACCCCTAACAATCTGATGTGTAACACGTTCTGGGACAACTCAATCAATCGAGGGGCGTTTAACCGGAGCAACGGCAACCATTTAATTAACCAGCTTAATTAAATTCAACTTGCGAAGCTTCTTTCAGTTTGTTAGTTATCTGCGCTTAAGTTATCTACAAGAAGTAAGACATTAAGGAAGAAACCTGACCGACTGCTTGGCTCGCTTGTTTGTTCCGCTCTGATATCTATACTATGGTTTATCCAAAAACTTTTTTCAAGTCAGGATGACAGATTCTCAAGTGTCATTCACGAATATAAATTTGCGTTTAAGACAGAAGGCTGAAACCGCTTAAAATAGCCCGATCGGGTACTTCACAAAGCCATACGATCGCGTTAAGCGCCTACTTAAATCAATTACAATTCTCCTAATCTTTTTAGGTGATAAATACAACTCAGTACAGTACGGATTCTGTTAGAAAATCGGCTAATCGGGAGACGCTTTAAGATACTGATATAAATTAATGTTTTATTTTATACATTGATAGCAAGGCAGGAATTATTGTGAAGGCAAAAAGATGGGTTTAATCAAACTGTTAGTTATACCTAGCGGAAATAAATGCTTAAGCCTTTCGTTAGATTTTCTCTTTTAAGCCTGCATGGACTCAAAAACTCAACCCCTGTTAAGAGACCTCTCAGCTTCTTGGCGTTTTAATTGAAGCTTGTTGATTGCTTCACAATTGACAAAACTTCATTGCGCGCTTCAAACGATCGTCAACCTGCCTCTAGACTGGCGAGTTTAGGTCGTCGCGCTCAGGTGCGATCGCGTCCTTGACGCAACGAGGGCAAATAATCAGCTTATGCCTATATATAAGGATAAGAAGGATAAGGATGGGCTTATAGCAAACCAGTTGGAGGCATAGGCTGTCTGGTTTTCCTCTCCACATTGCTTTGTGCCAATTCCTATACTGGGAGAGTGCTAATGTTCAATCACAAAACGCTCAAACTTTTCAAGGAGCAGATCCGCAATGGTTCCGAACCCGATCGTCATGAAGGCTGTTGAGACGCTTAACTACCGCGTTACGGTGGGCGATGTGGCATCTCAGGTCGGTTTAGATATCAAAGTGGCAGAACAGGCTTTACTGGGACTGGCTTCGGAAGCGGGCGGGCATATGCAGGTGGCAGAATCAGGCGAGATTGCCTATCTTTTTCCGCGCAACTTCCGAGATGTGATGCGAAACAAGTATTGGCGGCTGCGCTTTCTGGAAGGTTGGAACAAGGTTTGGCGGATTTTGTTCTACCTGATCCGGATTTCTTTTGGCATTGTGCTGATGCTATCGATCGCCCTGATTTTCCTGGCTATCCTATTCATCCTGATTGCCGCAAGTTCTTCTAGCGACAATAGAAGATCGGGCGGCAGTTGGGGCGGCTCAGGTGGGGGCGGCATGAGTTTCCCAATGTTCAACTGGTGGTTTTTCTCGCCCAATTATGGCTATTCAAACCGGGGCTATTCAAATCGAGGCGCTTCTGGGCGGCGATCGCAACCGCGTACTCAAAACGGCGAGCTAAATTTCTTGGAAGCAATTTTTTCCTTCTTGTTTGGCGATGGCAATCCCAACGCTGAGTTAGACGAGCAGCGCTGGCAGGCGATCGCTGCCACGATTCGCAACAACGGCGGCGCGATCGTGGCTGAGCAGGTCACGCCTTATCTAGACAACTTAGGGGAACGGCATCAGCAAGAGTATGAAGACTTTATGCTGCCCGTGTTGACCCGCTTCAACGGACGACCGGAAGTGAGTCCAGAGGGACAGTTGATTTATCATTTTCCAGAACTTCAGGTCAAGGCAACGCAGCGCCAAACTCAATCGGTCTCTGCCTACCTGCGCGAGGCTGTGTGGAAATTTAGTCAGGCGAATTCGGGGCAGATTATTGGGGCGATCGCCTTGGGCGGTGCCAACTTAGTCGGCGCTCTGGTATTGGGTCATCTGCTCAGAGGTGGAATTGCGGCTCAGTTGGGCGGCTTAGTCGGATTCGTCGCGGGGATCTACGGGCTGCTGCTGGTTTACGGCATTGGCTTTCTGGTGATCCCACTGATCCGCTACTTCTGGGTGAAATGGCGCAACCATGCGATCGAAGCCCGAAATCAGCAGCGCCAGCAGCGGGCGATCGCGCTGAATGAGGCAGATAGCACCGTCAAGCAGAAGTTAGCGTTTGCCAGCCAGTTCACGACTGAAACGATCGTGAAGGAATCGGATCTGGCTTACACCACGGAGACAGACCTGACGGAGCAGGAGCTGCGCCAATCTGACAAAATTGATGCCGAGTGGCAAAAACGGTTGGAGCAAAGCGATTCTTAGGAAGGTAGATTTAATAACCTGTGATTTTACGTAGGATGTGTTAGCGCAGCGTAACGCATCGTGCATAGGGCTTGGTGCGTTACGGCTAGCGCCTAACGCACCTACAAAATTCGATGCGCTTCATCTGCCCAGCAGATTGGGAATGCCTTCGCAGCCGCCCGGAATCGTTTCTCTGGTTTTAGAGCCGCCCCAGGCGCAGCAGTATTGGCGCTGTGCCTCAGACATGCGATTGGCGTTTGTGAAGTTGGCATCTTCGATCACTGCTCCGGTGCAGACTCCAGTCGCATAGTCCGGGTAATCGGCGCGGGTGCGGGGAGTCGCTGTTGCGGCAGCGCCGTAGAACAGGCAGGTTCCCATCAGATCGGTTTCCGACAAATCCGCTTCGCAGAGGATGGCGCGTGACAGGTTAGTTTTCACCAAATCGCATTGATGCAGGTTGGCATAGATCAAATTGATATCGCTGAGATCTGTCCAGCGGAGGTCTGTGCCTGCCAAAGCCGCTCCTGCCAGCATCACGCCCAAGTCAATCACCCTAGTTCCCGATCGCCGATCTTCCGCATAGCCCCCCACACCGTCCAGAATCGCTCGCCCTAGCCGCCGATCGCGCTTGAGCGGTGTCAGCAATCGCGATCGCGACAGGAAGCGCAGCACCTTAGCTTTGCCGTTAGCATCAATGCTGCTGAGAATTGCCGCAGTTCGACCCGCCGCGATCGCCCGTTCCAGCGGCATATCTTCAAGCAACCCTTCTTCGTCCAGCACCAGATCGGAGATGCCTTGAAAATAAGAGTCGATCGTTTGCTGCTGCGTAATCAGGTTTTGCTGGATTGTCAGATCCTTGCCAATCACATACTGTCGCCAAGCCACATAGACCGCCAGCACCGCGATTAAAATCTGTCCGATCGCCCCAATCACCTCACCCGTTGCGCCGATCGCATCCCAGTTCAACCCGACATACCAAACGCCAATCCGCCGACTTGCCCCAGTAATGTTGAGCAGCCCGATCGTCGCCAGCACTACTGCGCCCAGGCTAATCGTCAGCAGCCGTTGGGCTGGGGACAGTAGCTCCTGAAACACATCCCGCACCGCTGACCAAATCACCTGAGCCGACAAAAGCAAAGCCACGATCGACCCGGCAAAGCCCAGCCAGAAATTGCCCAGCAGCATCCCAATCAGCATCAAGCCGAGGGCGAGCAAAATCAGCCAGCCGATCGGGGGTTGCCAGCCTTGTTTTTGAGATTTGATCCAGGTTGGCACGGTGCGCGAGTTGGTTCCGGCAGAGTGAGAAGTAGTCGCAAAGGGATCGACGGCTCCTTCAGGCGCGAGGCTACTCCGGCTCAGAGCCTCGGCAGCGAGGCTGCGAAGCTCATTGGCTTCAGGCTTGGTGTCGTTATTATTGTGGGCGGCAGGTGAGTTAGAGTCCAGAGTCATAGCGGTTTCGGATCAGGGCGGTTTCAGATCAGGTGAGCCTGTGCATCTTGCACCATCAAAACATATCTGATAACTGCAATCGCTGCACCCCTTCAGTCCTCAGGCAATTCCACAGTTCCAGGCAATTTCACCTAAAATAAACGGTGTGGTCGCTGGTGCGATCGCCCCTTATTGCTACATTCCTACTGACTGCAACGACCCATGACTGCAACGACCCAGCCTACTAAAACTCAGTACGAAGCTGTGATTGGGCTAGAAACCCACTGTCAGCTCAGCACAGCCACCAAGATTTTCTCGGATAGCTCAACCCAGTTTGGCTCTGATCCCAACACGCATATCGATCCGGTTTGCATGGGTTTGCCCGGAACGCTGCCCGTGCTAAATCAAAAAGTGCTGGAATATGCAGTGAAAACGGGTCTGGCTTTGAACTGTCAGATTGCCCCCTACAGCAAGTTCGATCGCAAGCAGTACTTCTACCCCGACC
>JBBSFA010000332.1:0-4693 GCA_038239185.1 Elainellales cyanobacterium
TCCAGCTCCTACGCCGCCTCCGAGACGAAGCCCACCGATTTGCCGTCAGCTTCCATCGACAGCAGCGCAGCGATCGAATGAAGCGATCGCGGCTAGAAGAAATTCCAGGTCTGGGACACTATCGCCAGAAACAGCTTTTGGCGCATTTCCGATCGATCGACTATCTACGAGAAGCTTCCCTAAAACAAATCGCAGAAGTCCCTGGCATCGGTGAAAAGATGGCGCAGCAAATCTACGACTACTTCCATCCCAAATTTACCGACGAGGCGATCGCGCCTGCCGAAGAGTCTTCTACCTCATAGCGCTGCGTGACTAAAGCCCCCTCGATCGCCTGTTTTGGTGAAGGGGGCGATTGCGGTTCATCTCTATTGGTTCATCTCTATTGAGGGTAATATGACAATCTTCACCCATTCTCAATTTGGCAATTGTCAATCAGCTTATTCTCTCTTGCATCAGCAGTTTGGTAATATTCTGGTTCCAAATGCTGTCTTGGACGAGTTAAAAGTGAGTGAAGAGCGACCGGGTTCTCAAGCAATTCGTGAGGCAATCTCATCTGGCTGGATTCAGAGTCGAGACTTGAGCAATGAACCTCTTGCTCAGCTTTTAAAGCAAACACTCGATCGCGGAGAAGCTGAGGCGATCGCCCTTGCTATTGAGTTGAAGGCAGATTGGACACTTCTGGATGAGCGTGAAGGCAGAAAGGTTGCTAAATCTCTAGGATTGAAAGTAACGGGAATTTTGGGGATTTTGCTTCGGGCTAACTAGAGAGGTGAACTCGAATCATTGCAGCTTGTGATTGACGACTTGATAGGCAAAGCTGGGGTTCGGATTGCACCAGAATTATTGGCTCAAATTCTAACGCAATAGAACGCTTCCAGTACAGTGGAAGTAACGGAGAATTAGCGGAATGGGCGATCGCAGTCAAGCGGCAGTTTTGAAGGGGGGAGAGGGGGCGATCGCCCCATAATTTCGCGAAACAATCCTCAATCCCCAACCCCTCTGAGAGCCGATCGCTTCGTTGCGATGACACAAAACAAACTGCATCTCAGCAGCGGAGATTGCTTTCAAGGCAGTATTTCAAAGTAATCACAATGCTTTGGGCGTACAAGAGAAAAATCCCGGCGATCCAAGGTTAAAACACAGGTAATGTTTGCTCTTTCTGCGATCGCGACTATCACAGCATCTACAAAATCGAGTTGGCTATCGGCATACTGTTCGAGAATCTGATTAACTCGCCCTAAATCGGTAGCCGCGATCGGCTCTAGTTGAGTATTGCTAGCAGCTAGATTAGCCAAAAATCGACGCATTGCCGGATGTCCTAACCTCGATGCAATCAAATAGCAGACTTCGGGAAGCACAATATTGGGAAGCAGCAATGGCTCATTGATAGTTTGCGCGATAGCAAGAACCCGCTCGTGATTGCGATCGCTTTGATCTGCCAGTGCAAACAGAAAGCTGGTGTCGAGTATGGCAGTCATGTTGGTTTATCTGGACGTAGACCCCAACCGCGAATCGGATCAGCTTCATTTGCCAAAATCTCTTCATCTCGCTCTGAAACGTCTGTTTCTGCTGAGCTTCCTAGGTTTGCAACTGAAAGTAGAAAATTTGCACTGTTTTTTGGGGGCTGCTTTTCCGTCGCTTTATAGCGAAGGTAATCAACAAAATGGGTGAGTTCAATGAGAGAGTCCTCTGGTAATGTCTTGATTGACTCAATAATCTGCTCTCGGTTTGTCGTTGAAATATCCATTGCTGAATTTAGGAAAGCTACCTACTCCATTGTAACTTTCAGGTAAATGATGAGCTGCAAGATTTAACAGAGAGGTTACCAGCCGTAAAAATCGATCGCCCCATAATTCTGCAAAATAATCCTCAATCCCAAACTCTCTGAGAGCCGATCGCCTCGTTGCTTTGACAGGTAAAAATTCGATCGCCACTCATCTCAGAACGATTGTCGCGGCTCAACCTGCCATTACACATTCCTGCCTATCACGATCTTGTGTCAGTTTGGTCGGTTGGTTCTAATGAAGGATTAGCCTGCATTTCAAGCGCAAGAGGCTGATTTTGCTGCATTACTCTGATGAGAAACCGTAGCGCTTCATTCACAGAATCAGCATTTGGAAACATTTCTGCGACATCGGGTTCCAAACGTATCGTTGTTCCAGCAAAGCTCTTTCGTTCAGCCCCCAACCTTCTAACCCGCAAACTCTTCAAGTCATAGTTTGACCGCAGCTCGTCTTCCGTGTTTGGCTCATCCTTCTTCATAAGCTTCTCGTTCGCTTCGCGTCACTTCTCTGGCACTAATAAGACGGATCAAGTCTTCTCTCTCCGTATACGACACAATCAGCAGTCGCCTTTGGTTTGATGCTCCAACAATAAGATAACGCGCTTCATCTTCTGAATGGTCTGGATCATAGAAGTCAATATAGAGCGGGTCGTCAAATACAGTTTTGGCCTCTTTGAACGAAATGCCATGTTTTGACAAGTTGCCTGCTGCTTTGTTTTCGTCCCACTCAAACTTCATAGAACCATTGTATCATCTGGCTTTCAAAGAAAACTTGGAAACTCAATCAGGAGTAGCTGAGAGAATCGATCGCCTCCACCCCCTCTGCTCTAAAAAGTATAAATTCGATCGCCATCCTCTACAATGCGATCGCAACCCATCCCATTCCAATTGTCACGACTCGACATGCCATTGCGCTGCCTGCAATGCGATCGCGACTCGATACAATGCCATTGCGATCGCCTGCAATTCGATTGTGAGTTCAACAATGCGATTGCGACTTGATGCAATGCGATCGCAACTCCTAAAATTCAATGTTGCTCAACCAGTGAAAATATGATAGTGCTGCTGATCTAAAACTAGAGATAAAGGGATATCGTTCAGCGTTACGCATGGTCTTGAGTTTTAGCAGCTTGTAGCACCTTTAACATCGTATCTGCTGCTTCAACTGCATCGTAGGGTGACCAGACTGGATAAGACTGATTGGATTTAATCAGATCTGTTTCTTGCTGGGCTAGTTCCGAAATTAAAACTTGCATGACATAAAGCTTGTCTGCACGGCTCAGCCCTTGCAGCGTCGAGATGAGTTCTGATGAAACCATGCAAGGCTCTCCGGCAAGTCAGGTTTGCCTTTCTATTCTAAACCACCTCGGAGATTGCAGATTCATCTAGATCCCTTAACTCAGGCTTGTTCTCGATCGCCTCCAACCATCGCTGAACTCCAGCAGCTTAGCGATCGATTGTGAAATCGCCCCACAATTCCGCGAAATAATCCTCAATCCCCAAACCCTCTGAAAGCCGATCGCCTCGTTGCTTTGAGAGGTACAAATTCGATCGCCGCCTCTACAATGCGATCGCAACCCATCTCACTCCAATTGTCACGACTCAACATGCCATTGCGCTGCCTGCAATTCGATTGCAACTTCATACAATGCCTCTTCTTCTTCAAGTCTAAAGATATGGAAGAGAGAGGGGCGACCGCCCACTTTTCATCTTTGCTGTCTCTTGATGCGATCGCGCTGTTTTCTAAAATGGTTGCGTTTGGTTCGCTGATTTATTCTGAGGTCTAACGGTTCGCTTGAGCGGCTGCAAATAACCTTAGCTATCCATCAGGATTTTTCGGCAGTCCGCTCCAAGCAGATGGTTAGCCCTGATCAGCAGCAAGTTGGGCATCCTTCTCCCTTGTCCAAGTCACTGAAGGACGAACGTTTAACCGATCAATATAGGTCTGAATTACGGGAAGGGCAGGTACAAGCTCGAACATGGTGATCCAAGTAAGTGCTGTACCCCACAGTACGTCTAGAGCGGTAAATTGGTCGCCGAGAAAGTATTCCCCCTTGGAAAGTTGCTCGGTCAACGTATTCAACATTGTGTCGTAGTCACCATAAGGAGACATTGCAGGTGGGGCTGGTTCACGCTTTTGCGCCCGATCTATGATGGCTGGCTCAAAACATGAACCATAAAAAACCATCCATCTCAAATATGAACCCCGAAATGAGTCACCGATATCGGGGGCTAACTTGGCTTCAGGATAAAGATCAGCCAGGTACAAGAAGATCGCTACTTGTTCCGTAATCAAAACATCGCCATGCTTCACAGCAGGCACTTTTCCCATTGGATTAATTGACAGATATTCAAAACCACGCTGTTCATTTTCCTTCATATTTAACACATGCAAATCATACTCAGCGTTGAGTTCTTGCAGGAGTATAAGGGCACCAGAAGATCGGGTATTTGGTGAATGAAAGAGTGTGATTTGACGATTGGAGTTCATACAATTATTCCCTTGGGGAGACTATCGAGCATAAACCGCTTGCAATGCAATTAGTCAGCGAGGCGAGGGCTAACTCTTAGATAGGCGGAAATTTTCCGCCTATCTACCCCATTTGGGGTGATTAGGTAGAAATTTTCCGTCTAATCCTCCACCAGAGCAGATTAGGCGGACAGGTTTTCCGCATATTACCCCCAGATAGGGTGATTAGGCGGAAAACTTCCGTATTTCTTCCGGTCAACACTCTCATTTTGTCAGCCTAATCTACCGAAACAGGGAATTAGGCGGAAAACCATGACAGAACCACGACTCAAAAAGCTGCTGGAGCAAGTTCAGGATGCAATTCGGCTCAAGCATTACTCCTTCCAGACAGAAGAAACTTACGTGCAATGGATTCGTCGTAATCTGCATGAAACTCTAAA